>JBOGXT010000464.1:0-1548 GCA_050694635.1 Thermoleophilaceae bacterium | reverse complement strand
GCGCGCTGGTCCTCGGCGGCCGCGTCGATATCGCGGGCGACGACCCACCGTCGAGGATCTTCACGTTCGGCAGAGGAAGCCCGACGCCGACGGCCGCGCTCAGCGCGAGCCCCGAGCCCACCGAATCCCCCGAGCCCACCGCGCTCCCCACGCTCGGCTCTCCCGAGCCACGCGGAGTCTCCGCCTCCGTGGAAGCGACGATCCCTCCGGCGACGCCGACGGCGCCGCCCGACCCCGGGCTGTGGCGCATCGAGGGCGTCGTCGTCGACGAGGACGGCGAGCCGCTCGTGGAGGTGTGCATCGTGATCGGCCCGCACGGCTGCCAGCCCTTCGGCCCGCGGACCGACGAGCGCGGCGCGTGGTTCCTCGACGTCGCCGAAGGCGGCGCCGAGTTCGACTTCTACTTCGTGAAGACCGGGTACCAGACCATCCACTGGCACGTGAAGCCCACCGGCCCGACCATCTTCAACGTCGTCCTGGCCGCTGAGCGTTGAGATGCGGCCGCTGAGCCGGTAGGCTCACGCTCACCTTGAGATCCCCGTCCGGCGTCCTGGGGAGCCTGGATCTCGCGATCTCGGGGCTACCCGCCGAGACCGGCCCCGGCCGCGCCGGCGAGACGGCTCTCGGTCTGGTCCTGAGCGACGCGCAGCTCATCGCGCTGGCGCGCACCGCGCACGCGCAGGCCTTCGAGATGCTCTACGGCGCGTACAAGGCCAGGATCTACACGTTCCTCCTGCGCATGCTCGGCGAGCCCGAGACCGCCGACGACGTGGCGCAGGACGTCTTCACCAAAGCGTTCCGCGCGCTCCCTACGCTCACGGCGGAGCATCGCGTGCTGCCCTGGCTCTACCGCGTCGCGAACAACGCCGCGGTGGATCACATCCGCCGGGGCCGGCGCTTCACCTGGCTGCGGATCGGCAATCTCCACGGCACGCCCGAGGAGCCGCAGACGGCGGACGAGCATGGCCGCGTGCCGGAGCGCGAGCACGTCCAGGCGACCCTGCGGAAGCTTCCTCCGGAGAACGCGAGCGCCCTGCTCCTGCACGCCCTGGAGGGCTACTCATACAGGGAGATCGCCGAGATCCAGGGCTGCACCATGACCGCAGTCCGGAGCCGGATCGCCCGGGCCCGGGCCTCGTTCAAGGCCCAATACGCGACAAAGTAGGCCCCCCGTTCGTCCTGGAGACGAGATGGGGAAGGTGAAGGCGTCCCCGCACGTCCGGATCGAGATCCTCTCGGCGCTCGCCGACGGGGAGCTCGAGGCCCAGGCCGCGCACGCGGCGCGGGCGCACGCCGAGGTCTGCGTGCGCTGCGCGGCCCTGCTCGCCCGCTTCGCCCGTCTCGACAAGCAGCTGACCGAGCCGGCGGCCCTGGGCTGCGAGGCGGTCGCCCCGCTCCTCTCCGCCCGCCTGGACGGCGAGGCGTCCATCGAGGAGCGCGCCCTCCTGGACGCGCACCTCGCTGATTGCATCGGCTGCCGCGGCCAGCGTGCGGCGTGGACCGCGCTCGAGACGGCGCTACGGCCGGAGCGCCTGAGCCACCCATCGG
>JBOGXT010000463.1:0-3144 GCA_050694635.1 Thermoleophilaceae bacterium | reverse complement strand
GGGCTGCCGAGAGGGCGTCCTCCGCGGCCGCGAGCGCCTCCCCGAGGTCGGGGTGGACGACCGCGCGCGGGCGCGGCGGCTCCGCGCTCCCGGTCTCCGCCTCGCGCGCTCGCCGCTCGGTCTCTCGCACCGACCAGGCGCCGTCGCGCGCGTCGAGCGCCAGGTGGCGGCGGGCGGCGTGGTCCTTGCAGACCAGGATGGCCCTCCCGTGCCCCTCGCTCAGCTCGCCGCACTCGATCAGCTCGAGCGCCTCCTCGGGCAGGTCGAGCAGCCGGATCAGGTTTGAGATGGCGACGCGGCTGCGCCCCACGCGCCGGCCCACCTCCTCCTTGGTGAGGCCGAGGTCGTCGACCAGCATCGCGCAGGCGCGGGCCGCCTCCACCGGGTTCAGGTCCTGGCGCGCCATGTTCTCGGCGAGCGCGAGGTCGAGGCGCTCCCAGTCCTCCGTGTCCCGCACCAGCGCGGGCACGGTCTCTAGCTCGACGATCTTCGCGGCGCGCAGCCGGCGCTCCCCGGCCACCAGCTCGAAGCCGCCGCCGGCGAGCGGCCGGACCACGATCGGCTGCAGGACCCCCCGCACCCTGATCGACTCGGCCAGCTCGGCGAGGCGGGCGTCGTCGAAGGTCCGCCGCGGCTGGCGGCCGTTGGGCTGGATCAGCTCCGGCGGGATGTCGCGCAGGCCCTCCTCTACCTTGCCGCCGCGGGGCAGGATGGCGTCGAGCCCGCGGCCCATGCCGCGCCGGTCCTCAGCCACGCGCCGCCACCTCCTTGGCGAGCTTGAGGTACGCGGCGGAGCCCGGGCTGTGGGGAGCGTGCCTGATGACCGGGACGCCGAAGCTCGGCGCCTCGCCGAGGCGCACGTTGCGCGGCACGACCGTGTCGAAGACGAGCTCGGGGAAGTGCTCGCGGACCTCGCGCTCGACGTCGCGCGCCAGCCGCGTGCGGCCGTCGTGCATCGTGAGGATCATCCCCGCCACGGTCAGGCGCGGGTTCAGCTCGCGCTGGATCAGGGAGAGCGTGTCGAGCAGCTGGGCGAGGCCCTCGAGCGCGAAGTACTCGGTCTGGACCGGCACGATCACCTTGTCGGCGGCGACGAGCGCGTTGACGGTGAGCGGCCCGAGCGAGGGCGGGCAGTCGAGCAGCGTGAAGAGGTAGCGGTCCCGGACCGAGCCGACGCGGTCGCGCAGGATCGTCTCCGAGCCGGCGATGCGGGGGAGCTCGACATTGGCGCCGGCCAGCTCGGGGGTGGACGGGACGATGTCGAGCCGGTCGATACCGGTGGGCGCGGTGGCCTCGCCCAGCCTGAGGTCGCCCGACAGGCAGTCGTAGACGTTGGGACTCGTGTCCTTCGGAAGCCCAAGTGCAACCGTGGCGTTGCACTGCGGGTCGAGGTCGGCGAGGAGCGTGGGGTAGCCGGCGTCGGCGATGGAGGCGCCGAGGTTGACGGCGGTCGTGGTCTTGCCAACGCCGCCCTTCTGGTTGGCGACTGCGAGGACGCTGCCCATCGGGGGGTCAAGGTACGTGGCGGGGCGGTCGGAAGCTCATGCGTGTGTGGTTCGGGGGCGAACGGCGTGGTCCTGCTTACGTTGCCGAACTGGCAGCAATGAAGGGTGGGCCGGACCGCCGGCGGCCCCCCTCGTTGCCCGCCGTCAACCACCCAACGGCCGCTTCGCCGCCATCCCCGCCCGGCGCGGAAAGCGCTCCGGAGTGGGCGCGACCTTGCGGTACACGTGCAGGTGACGATCGCGGGCGCCCGGGAAGGGCGAGACCGGCAGGACGTCCTCGAGAGCCATCCCCACCTCGTCGGCCGCCTCCTTCCCCAGCCCCTCCTCGCCGGCGTCGCGAGCGCCCTTCCAGGCGACCAACACGCCCGACGGCCGCAACAAGGGCGCCGCGTACTCCACCAACACCGGCAACGAAGCCACCGCCCGGGCGGTCACCGCGTCGTACGCTTCCCGCCCACCCCCGAGCGAAACGGCCAGCCGCGCCCACTCCTCCGCCCGCGCAACCACGCTCCGGGCGTTCTCCACTCGCGCGGCCTGGATCAGCCGGTCGATCACCGCCGCCTTGCGGCCGGCCGACTCGATCAGGTCAACCCGCGCCGACGGCAGCGCCACCGCCAGCACCAGCCCCGGAAAGCCGGCGCCCGCGCCCACGTCGGCGATCCGCCGGGCCCGCGCCAGGTCCGGCACCTCCAGCCCGCTGAGGCTGTCCGCAACGTGCACCTCGCGCGCACGCGAGGGCTCGCTCACCGTCGTGTGCGGGTCGGGCTCGGCCGCCAGCGCTTCGAGCAGCAGCTCGATCTGGGGATCCGTTTCCCGTGAAACGCTCAGGGCTCGCGGAACGCGCGCGCCGGGCTGATCACGAGCCGGCGATCGGGCTCGTCGCCCTCGGAGTGGGTCTCCACGTCGCTGCGCTCGCTCAGGTACGTGTGCACGATCTTGCGCTCCGGGGCTCGCATCGGCTCGAGCTAGACCGCGCGGTCGTAGCGCAGCGCCTCCGCGGCCGCGCGGTCGGCCATGCGGTGCAGCGCGGTCTCGCGGCGCTCGCGGTAGCCGGCGGCGTCCACGGTCACCTGCTTGCGGGTCTCGCGGCCGCGGAAGGCCGCCCGGAAGGCGAGGTGCTGGACGGCGTCGATCGTCGACCCGTGCTTGCCGATCAGGAGGCCGAGCTCGTCGCCGTTGACGGTGGCGCGGATCTCGTCCTCACTCTCCTCCACGTCGATGGTCGCTCGCAGCCCGAGCGCATGAACGACCCTGCCCACGACGGCGCGCACCCGCTCGACCGGCTCCTCGGGGATCAGCTCGGCCGCGTCGCGCCAGGCGTCCTCGTCCACCTCGGCGCGCACCCGGGCCGTGCCCCCGGCCTCCGGCGCCTCGACCACCTCGAAGCGCACGCACTCCGCCGTGATGCCGGGAAAACGCGGCTCGAGCTGCTTCATCGCCGACCACTTCGCCTCGCCGAGGCTCTCGCCCGACGCCTCGACCGACAGGTCCTCGGCGGCGCTCACCGCCGTCGTCCCGAGCGCTTCTTCTTCTTGCGCGGCGACGGCGGCGGCGCCTTGGCGGGCCCGCCGTTGCCGCCGCCGGAGCCCTTCGAGGAGGCGGCCGGCTTCGCCCCGCCGGGCTTCGACGACGAGCCGTC
>JBOGXT010000462.1:0-3880 GCA_050694635.1 Thermoleophilaceae bacterium | reverse complement strand
GTGCGGGGGCGCCGCGCGGCCGACCGCTTCGGCCGCGTGCGCGGGACGGTGCTGCTCGGCAACGTGATCCCGGTGCTCGCCGTGCGGGACCGGCGCGGGCTCCACCTGGAGCCCTACTCGGCCCTGGGCGAGAGCTTCTACTCGCTCGGGGCCAGCTGGGACGCCGTGCTGCGTCTGCCCGAGCGGCTGCGCGCCGCCACCACCGGCGCCGTCCTGGCCGAGGGCACCGGGGGCGGCGAGCGCATGCTGCGAGTGAGCTCCGCGCAGGCGCGCGACTTCTCGCTGGCCGTCGGCCGGCTCCGCCTCGTCGAGGCGAGCGAGGGCGGCGTGAAGGTGCGGGTCTTCGCCGGACCGCGCGTGCGCGCTGCGCGCCGCAGCCTGCGAGTCGCGCGCCGCGCCGTGCGCCTGCTCGGCCACCGCCTCGGTCCCTATGACTCGAGCGAGCTCGACGTGGTACTCATCGGCGGCGGCATCCATGGCGGCATCGGCATGGAGTACCCCGAGCTGGTCTTCGCGGTCCCGTTCGACGAGGTGATCAGCCACGAGGTCGCCCACCAGTGGTGGTACGGGCTGGTCGGCAACAACCAGTACCGCGAGCCGTGGCTCGACGAGAGCTTCGCCCAGTACTCGGACGAGCGGCTCCATCCGTCCTTGAACTTCTGCCGGCCGCGCAACCCCTACGGGCAGGTCGTCCCGAAGCGCCGCCACATCCGGCTCGACTCGACGATGCGGCTGTTCGAGCGGGCGGACCCGAGCGCGATCGGCGAGGTCGTGTACCTGGCCGGCTCGTGCGCCCTGCAGCGGCTCGAGCGCGATATCGGCCGCGCCCGCATGACCGAGGCGCTGCGGCTGCTCCAGGCGCGCTTCAGGCACACCGTGATGACGAGATCGGACGTGCTCCGCGCGATCCGCGACGTGGCGCCGCGCTACCGGCTGCGACGGTGGCTGCGCATCGCGCATCTGACACGGTAGAGGTGTGCCGGAAGGCGACACCATCCACTCCGCGGCGCGGCGGATCGGCGCGGCGCTCGTGGGACGGCGGATCGTCGAGATCGAGACACCGCAGCCGCGCCATGCGCTGGACCGCTGGCCCGAGCGGCTCGGTGGGCGGGCCGTGAGGAGCGTCGACGCCCACGGCAAGCACCTGTTCATCCGCTTCGAGGGCGACCTGACGCTGCACTCCCACCTGCGCATGACCGGGGCCTGGGGCGTCTACCGGCGCGGCCGGCGCTTGCGGCGCTCGCCGCGCCGCGCCTGGCTCGTGATCCGCACCGCGGAGCACGAGGTCGTCCAGTTCGACGGACCGGTGCTGGAGCTGATGACGGAGTCGCGCTCCCGCTTCGACCGCCGCCTGGCCGCGCTCGGACCGGACGTGCTCGCGGGGGAGCTCGACGAGCGGGCGGTGCTCGTGCGGCTGCGCCGGGACGACCAGAGCCGCGGCCTCGGCGAGGCGCTGCTCGACCAGCGCAACCTCGCGGGCGTCGGCAACCTGTGGAAGTCGGAGGGGTGCTTCCGGGCCGGCCTCGACCCGTGGCGGCCGCTCGGCCGCGTCGGCGACGACGAGGCGCTCGCCGTCGTGCGCCAGATCCGCGACCAGATGCAGGCGTCGCTCGAGCGCGGCGGCCACCCGCGCGAGATCCAGGTCTACGAGCGCACCGGCCGGCCGTGTCCTCGCTGCGGCGCGCCGATCCGGGCCCGCGGGCAGGGCGACGAGAACCGCACGACCTACTGGTGCCCGGCGTGTCAGGCCTGATCCGCGTCGGGCACAAGGGCGCCGACCACGTCGCCCCCGGCAACACGATCGAGAGCTTCGAGGCCGCGCTCCAGCACGGCGTGGACATGATCGAGTTCGACGTCCTGCGTAGCCGCGACGGCCGGCTGGTCCTGGCCCACGACTACGCCGACGCCGAGTCGCGCGAGTGCCTGACGATGGACGAGGGGCTCGACCACTTCGCCGGGGAGGCCTACGCGGGCGTGCAGCTCGACGTGGACATGAAGCTGCCGGGCTACGAGCGGGAGGTGGCGGAGGGGCTCGCAGGGCGGGGGCTGGCGGAGCGCTCGCTCGTGTCGACGATGTACCCGGAGAGCCTCGACCGGCTGGGCGAGCTGGCGCCGGGGCTGCGGCGCGGCTGGTCGGTGCCGCGCGTTCGGCGCGACTACATCCGCTCCCCGCTCGCCGTGCCGGCGTACGTCATCGCGCGCGTGATGCGCGCCCGGCTGCCGGGCCAGGCCGCGGCCCGCATCAGGGGCGGCGGATGCGAGGCGATCATGTCCCACCAGATCCTGTTCAGCCGCCGCCTGGTGAAGGCGGTGCATCGGGCCGGCGGGCAGGTCTACGTCTGGACCGTCGACGACGCCCACCGGATCCGGGCGCTGGAGGCGCACGGCGTGGACGGCGTGATCACGAACGATCCGCGCCTCTTCGATTGAGCTGGCCGGTCGGCGTCAGCCGCCGACGGTGCAGGTGCCCGTGGTGTACGTCTCGGAGCGGGCGTTCTCCCCGCTCCAGTGGAGCTCGGCCACGGCGCGCAGCTGGTAGCTCTGGCCGGGCGGGACGCTGAGGTTGTAGGTCCAGCCGGCCTGGCCCCAGGTGTAACGCGCCGAGCCCGCCGGCTGCCACGGCGACGCGGCCGCGCCAGCCAGGGGGACCCAGCCGCCCGGGCTGAGCCACTGTGCCGTGAAGCGCACCGACATCTGCGAGCTCGAGCCGTCGCCGACGAGCTGCGCCCGCGCGCCCAGCTGCGTCGGGTTGCAGATGTTGACCTGGGCCCACGACGAGCTGATGCCCTCGCCGGTCTGGGCGCTCGCCACGCTCGCGCCGGCGACGGCCGCGCAGACGGCGATGGGTATCAGGATCCTCCGTAGCACAGGGAAATGTCCTCGGTCCCGGGTGCGTCCCCCTCGAGGGTGCAGCCTAGTAGATGAGGCACATGGCTTTCGACGTTCCGGCGGGATCGCCGCCGTCGACACCGCGGATGCCGGTCTCGGTGGTCCGGATGACCGTGCGCACCACGCGCGAGTGAGTGGCCCGGGAGCGCCGGGAGCCCCTGAGCTTGAACCTACGCGCGCGTTTGACGGCGCGCCTGCGCTCCACGCGGAACGTCCGCTTCGCCCGGTGCTTCCGCTTCGCGGAGTGCTTCCGCTTCGCGCCGCGCCTGCGCTTCGCGCGGCCCCCCTCGGCGGCTCGCTCATCCGGCCTGCGCCACTGGAACTTCACCTGCGCCCGCATCGTGAAGGTCACTCCCGCGGGGGGCGGTACGAACACGAAGGTCCACCCCGCCTGGCGGCGTTCGTACCGGGCCGGGCCGGCGTAGACCCACGGCGACACGCCGCTCCCGGCAACCGGGGCCCAGTCCTGGCGCAAACGGCTCCAGTACTCGGCGCTGAAGCGCATGAACATGCGCTGGCGAGACGCGTTGCCCGGCATGCCGGCCCGCACGCCCATCGAGTTGGGCGCGCCGGCGGTGTCGCAGATGTTGACCGTGGCCCAGAGCCGGGGCGTGCTCGACGCGGTGGCGATGCCGTACGACGGACCGGTCGTCACCGGCTGCGCCTCCGACACGGCGATGTCCGGCACCTCGGCCGGGGAATCCTGTGCGAGCGCGCTCGCGGGGCCCGACATCGCGCACGCGCATGCGAGCATGGCTACAGGTGCGAGGGGGCGGGACATCCAGACGACTATCGGGTGGCCCAGCGCGGCGCTTGAGCCTGCGACGGAAATGCGCGTGATGAACTGGACGCACGTGCGTAGTTGGGGCGTGAACGAGGCGGTGGCGGAGCGGATACCGGTGCGCGCGGGCGCCGAAGCCGAGACCTTCGCCGCGCTCTACGAGCGGACCTTCCCCCGCGTGTACGCCTACGTGGCGTCGCTGCTGCGTGA
>JBOGXT010000461.1:0-5387 GCA_050694635.1 Thermoleophilaceae bacterium | reverse complement strand
CGCCAGCGCGGCGCAGCTGCTGGCGCTGCTGCCAGGGCTCGCGCCGCTGGTCCTGCTGGCGGACCCCGGGCGCCCGGGGTCCGACGCCTTCCTCGCCGAAGCGAGCCGCCGCTGGCCGGTCGAGACGCAGGCCATGGGGGTGGTGAAGATCCACACGCTCGGCACTGGCCGGGCGTCACCGGTGACCATGTGACGCGGCTACCTCGCGCTCTCCCAGCTCGATCAGCACGTCCACCAGCAGGTCCACGTCCTCCTCACGGGTCTGCCAGTTCACGATCGCCGGGCGCAAGGCGACCTTGCCTTCGAACAGGGTCGTTCCGGCGAACACCCGGCCGTCCTCGAGGAGGGCTTCGCCCAGACGGCGGTTCAGCCCGTCCAGCTCCTCCTCCGCCACGCCCGGCGGGCGCCAGCGGAAGCAGACGATGTTGAGCGGCACCTCGGCCAGGCGCTCGAAGCCGGGCTCCGCGTCGATGCGCCCCGCCAGATGCGTCGCGACATCGAGGTGGCGCTCCACCATCGCGCGGTAGCCCTCGGCGCCGTAGGCGCGCAGGGTCGCCCACACCGCGAGCGCCCGCGCCCGGCGCGAGCCCTCCGGGGCCCGGTAGGCGAACGTCGGACGCGGATCGTCCAGCGGCGGCAGGTAGTCGGCGCGCTCGGCGAAGGAGTCGACCTTCCAGCGGTCCTCACGGACGAACGCGAAGCCGCAGTCGTGCGGCACGTTCAGCCACTTGTGCCCGTCCGACGCCACCGAGCTCGCGCGCTCGGTCCCCGCGGTCAGCGCCTCGCTGCGCGGCGACAGCCGCGCGAAGAGGCCGAAGGCGCCGTCCACGTGCATCCAGGCTTCGTGCCGCTCCGCCAGCTCGGCCATCTCCTCGATCGGGTCGAAGTCGCCGGCGTTCACCTCGCCGGCGTTCGCGATCACGATCGCCGGGCTCCCCTCCAGCCGCTCGAGCTCTGCGCGAAGCGCCGGGAGGTCTAGTCGCCCGCGCGGGTCCCGGGTCAGCTTCCGGACGTTCCTCCGGCCCACGCCGAGCAGTGCGAGCGACTTCATCGCGCTCGCGTGCACGTAGCCGCTCGTCAGCACCGGGATCGGAGGCGCGCCCGCCAGCCCGTCCTCAGCGGACGAGAAGCCCAGGCGCTCGGCGCACCACTCCCGCGCCACGGCCAGGCAGGTGAAGTTGGCCATCGTCCCGCCGGTCACCAGCACGCCCCCGAAATCGTCGGGCAGGCGAAACAGCTGCCGCAGCCAGTCGACCGCCACCTGCTCGAGCCGGGCGCCGAGCGGCGACGCCACCCATGCCGCGACGTTCTGGTCGAGCGCGGAGGCGAGCCAGTCGGCGGCGAGCGCGGCCGGCGTGGCGCCGCCGATCACGAAGTGGAAGAAACGCGGCCCGCTGGAGCGGGTGGCGCCCTCCCTCCCCAGCCGGCCGAGCTCGGTGAGCGCGGCGAGCGCGCCGTCGCCATGCTGGGGCAGGTCGCCGCCGAGCTTCGCGAGCAGCTCCCCGGAGCCGGGCGGCTGAGTGTGGTCCTCGTCGAGCCCGGCCAGGTAGGCGCGCGCCTCCGCCGCCGCGAGCTCCAGGACGCTCTCGAGCTCGTCGCGACGATCAAGCGGATCGCTCATGCGTCCCGGATACTACGAGCCCATGCGTGCCCTCCTCATCGTCTTCGCCGGCGTCCAGGTGCTCACCGGCGCGCTGCTGTGGCTGGCACCTGGTACCTGGCGCTCGGCGCGGCCGCGTTCGTGGCGGTGCGACGGGCGGTCTGGCGCGTGCCGGTGCTAGCGCTCTCGTTCCTCCAGTACGCGCTCCACTCGCTCAACCACCTGATCGACGTGGGCGAGGCGGACCCGGACTGGCTCGGGCCGGCGAACCTGGTCTCGCTCCTCCTCGCGACGCTGCTGCTCGGGTGGATGCTGCGCACCGAGGCGAAGTCGCAGGCGCCGCGATGAGGGTCTTCGTAACGCCGCTTCCCGGTGATCGGCTCCGCGGTAACGCGCGAACGGCCCCGGATGGGGCCGTTCGCCGGGTACTGCGATCAGGCGCCTCCCGGCCGATCGATCAGTCCCTGTCTCCCGCGTCGCTCTCGCCATGGTCGTCGTCGTTCGCCTGGCTGATGACGTTGAAGCCCTTGTCGAGGTGAACGTCGACCTGGCTGCCGTCGGAGCGGGTCACCTCCACCTCGTAGGCGCCCTCCTCGTCGCCGGCCTCGGTGCCCGTCACCTTGCCGCCGCCGGTGTAGTCCAGCGCCGCCTTCGTGGCGCGGTCGAGCGCCGAGCCGCTGATCGCCTTCTCTGTGGCGTCGTCGTCGCCGCCGCCCGCGGCGCCGGCGATGGCCGTGCCGCCCACCGCCAGGACCGCAATCGCGGCAATTGCCAAGAACACACCCTTCAGCTTGTCCTTCATCGAATGTCGCCTCCTCGTATCGGGCCGATTCCCAGTGACCCGGACAATGGACGGGGAAGCTGAGATGACCCTGAGGTGAGGGCCACGGATCAGTTCGACACGCTGAGAGCGATCGGGATGAACACGGTGGCGGCGAAGACCATGGTCACGCCGGCCGCCACGAGCGTGCGGGACTTGACGATGTGGCCGACCGTCCCGATCGCGAAGCCCAGCGCGAGCAGCACGATGAAGAACGAGGGCGAGATCTCGAAGTCGCCGCGCTGGTCGGGACCGGAGCCCGGGTCGAGGAAGTCGGACATGGCGAGGAGGAGCAAGCCGTCCAAGTAGGCGAAAGTATCCTTCCATCCGGATGAGCGAGGTCTTCCAGACCATCGAGGGCTCCCGCAAGGGCCTGGGCGAGGTGGGCTACCTCGCGGACGAGTCGACCGCGCTCGTGTCCTACCTCGCCGGCCGGCTCGGCAAGCCGGTGCTGGTCGAGGGACCGGCGGGCGTGGGCAAGACCGAGCTGGCCAAGGCGCTCTCCCGCGCCACCGGGCGCACCCTGATCCGGCTGCAGTGCTACGAGGGTCTCGACGAGGCCAAGGCGCTGTACGAGTGGAACTACCGCAAGCAGCTGCTGCGCATCCAGGTGGAGACGCGCGAGGCCGGCTGGGAGCAGGTCAAGGAGGACATCTTCGGCGAGGACTTCCTGCTCTCGCGCCCGCTCCTCACCGCCATCTCGGCCGACCGGCCGGTGGTCCTCCTGATCGACGAGATCGACAAGACCGACCAGGAGTTCGAGGCGATGCTGCTCGAGGTCCTCTCGGACTTCCAGATCTCGATCCCGGAGCTGGGCGTGGTCGAGGCGCGCACCCGCCCGCTGGTGCTGCTGACGTCGAACAACTCGCGCGAGCTCACCGAAGCGCTGAAGCGACGCTGCCTGTACCTGTGGCTCGACTACCCCACGGTCGAGCGCGAGCTCGAGATCGTCCACCTGCACGCCCCCGAGCTCGACGAGCGGATCGCGCGCAAGCTGGTCGAGGTGGTGCACATGGTGCGCGCGCTGGACCTGAAGAAGCCGCCCTCGATCGCGGAGTCGATCGACTGGGCCCGGGCGCTGCTGCTGCTGGGTGCGGAGGACGTCGACCAGGCCGTGTTGCAGAAGACGATGTCGATCATCGTCAAGCACCGCACCGACCTCGACCTCGTCGCGGAGCGCGTGGGCGTGAAGCTGGGCGATGGCATCGTGGGCGCGCAGCGCGCGGGCTAGTCGAAGCGCTCGACCGCCGCGCGCGGTGACGTTGGTCGCCCGCTAGGGCGGCGCGGCACGCACCACGGCGGCCGACGCACAGGTGGCGAGCGCCAGCGGCAGGTCGTCGGGGTCGATGCCGCGCAGGTCGGCGTGCTCCGTGTCGATCTCGATCTCCCCGGCCGACTCGATCCCCAGCGAGCGGGCGCCGGCGCTGCACAGCTCGGCCCACAGGTCGCCGCTCGCCGCCAGCAGCGCGTGGCGGGTCAGGCCTTCGCGGCGCGCCAGCGTCTCCAGCTCGCGTGCCTCCTCGAAGGGGTCGATCCGAACCTGGGAGTCGCTGCCCATCGCGAGCGGCACCCCGGCGTCGCGGAAGGCCAGCAGCGGCGGGTGGCCGTCGCCGAGGTTGCCCTCCGTCGTGGGGCAGCTCACGACGGCGGAGCCGCTCGCCGCGAGCAGCTCGACGTCACGCTCGGTCACGTGGATCGCGTGGACCACGCTGGCGAGTGGGCCGAGGAAGCCCGTGCGTTCGAGCAGCTCGATCGGCGAGCAGCCGTGCTCGGCCCGCACCTCCTCCGACTCCCGCGGCTGTTCCGCGGCGTGCACGTGGCGAACGAGCCCGTGCTCATCAGAGAAGGCGCCAATCGCCTCGAGCCAGTCGGCGGGAACGGCCCGGGCCGAATGGGCGGCCACACCGACCGAGACCCCTGGCTGCCCCTCAGCCCACGTCCGCAGCTCCTCCACGCGGGCGAGGAACGCCTCCACGCTCGGATCGCAGAAGCGCAGCTGGCGAGACTCGGGCGGGCGCCCCGGCCCTGCGCGGGCGTAGGCCGCCGGCAACAGCACGACCTCGATGCCGGCGGCACGCCCCGCGTGCGCCAACGCCTTGGCCATCGCATTCGGATCCTCGTAAGGAGAGCCGTCCGGGCGATGGTGGACATAGTGGAACTCGCCCACGGCGCCGTAGCCGGCGCCGGCCATCTCGCGATAGCACTCGAGGGCGGCGCGCTCGATCGAGTCCGGCTCGAGGTCGGCGGCGAGGGCGTACATGGCCTCGCGCCAGCTCCAGAAGTCGTCGGCGCCCGCCGCCGCCGGGGCCGGTCGCTCGGCGCGGCCCCGCAGGCCGCGCTGGAAGGCGTGGCTGTGCGCGTTCGGCATCGCCGACACCCGCTCGCCGCCCTCCCCTCCACGACTCACTCAGCCAGCTCCTCCACCAGCCGCAGCAGCAGCTCCGCGCCGAAGGCCGCGTCCGCCAGGTCGACTTGCTCGTCGGGCGAGTGGCTCACGCCGGTCTCGTTTCGCACCAGCACCATGGCGGCGGGCAGCCGGGCGGCGATCAGGCCGGCGTCGTGGCCCGCGTAGCAGTCGAGCTCGGGCGCGCGCCCGTCGAGCTCCTCGCTGAGCGCCACCAGCCGGGAGCGCAGGCCCGCGTCGAACTCGCAGCCGGGGCTGCGCGACTCGAGCGACAGCTCCACCGGCAGGCCGACTTCCGCCTCCTCCACCACCCGGCGCCACTCCTCCACGCGGCCGGCGTCCGGTGACCGTGCGTCGAGCCAGACGCGCGCCCGCGCGGGCACCGTCGTCAGCGCGTTGGGCTCGACCTCGATCCGGGAGGCTGTGGCCACGAGGCCGTTACCTGCAGCGTCGAGGGCGGCCACGATCAGCCGGGCGGCGGCGCCAAGGGCATCGCGTCGCTCCCCGGGCGGCGTCGTTCCCGCGTGGTCGGCACGGCCCTCGACGTCGGCGCGGATCCGCGC
>JBOGXT010000460.1:0-2747 GCA_050694635.1 Thermoleophilaceae bacterium | reverse complement strand
GGCTCGCCTCCGCGCGGCGCGCGCTGGTCAGCGGCACCGCCGAGGCGATCGTTCTCCTTCGCACCCGCGACCGCATGATGCTGCTCGGCGCGCTCGGCTACTGGGCCTGGGACAACGCCGTGCTGTGGGCGACGTTTCAGGCCTTCGACTCGTCACCCGCGCTGTCGGTGATCCTGATGGGCTACCTGATCGGGCAGCTTGGCGGCCTGCTGCCGCTGCCGGGCGGGGTGGGCGGCATCGACGGCGGCCTGATCGGCACGCTCGTCGTGTTTGGCACACCGGCTGCCACGACCGCCGCCGCCGTGCTCGCCTATCGCGTGATCCTCTTCTGGCTGCCGCTGGTCGTAGGCGGGATCGCCTTCGCCTTCCTGCGGCGGGCGCTGAACCGCGCGGACCGCCCGGAGCTGTGCGTCGTACCGGCCGCGTCGTAGGTGGCGTCAGCGCGCCAGCCAGCGATACCGGCGGGCGCGCTCGAAGCTCGCCTCCGCGGCAAGCTGCTGGACGCCGATGGCGAGCGTGGGATACACGTGCACGACGTTTGCGAGCTCCGTCAGCTTGAGGCGCTCGTGCACGGCCAGGGCCAGCTCGTGGATCAGTTCGCCGGCCGCAGGGGCGAGCGCGTGCGCGCCGACGATCCTGTCCCTGGCGGTCACCACCAGGATCAGGCCCTCGTCGGCCGAGTCGGTCCGCGCGCGATCGTTGTGGTCGAGCGCGAGGCGCCAGGTGCGCACCTTGCGGGCGCCATGCTCGGCCTCCGCCTGCCGCGCGGTGAGGCCCACGTGGGCCAGCTCGGGATCGGTGAAGGTGCACCAGGGCACCGTGAAGTCGTCCTTCTGGCGCCCGGGCAGGAACATATTCCGGACGGCGCGGGCGGCCTCGAACCCGGCCGAGTGCGTGAAGAGGTGGCGCCCCGCCAGGTCGCCGATGGCGTACACGGTCTTCACCGAGGTCCGGTAGGCGCCGTCCACTTCCACGCCGCGCGGACCCACCTCGACCCCGACGTCCTCGAGACCGAGGCCGTCGGCGTTGGGGACCCGCCCCACACCGAGCAGGATCTCCTGCGCCGACCAGTGTTGCGCTCCCGCATGCACGACCTTGGCGCCGTTCTCGACCGTGACCCGCTCCGGTTCGACAAGGAGCTCGAGCCGGACTCCCTCCGCACGCAGGCGCTCGGCAAGCCGCCGGGACAGCTCGGGCTCGTCGCGCGGCAGGATGCGCTCGCCGCGATGGAGCAGGGTGGTGCTCGTGCCGAGGCGCTGCAGCGCCTGGGCGAGCTCCACGGCGATGGGACCGCCGCCGACCGCGATCACCGATGCCGGCGCGCGCTCGAGGTCCCATACCGTCTCCGAGGTAAGGAAGCCGGCCTCGGTCAGGCCCTCGAGCAGCGGTACGGCCGGGCGGCTTCCGGTGCAGAGCAGCACGAAGCGCGTACGCACGAGCCCATGGCCTTCCACCTCGACCTCCGTGGGGCTCACGAGGCGCGCCGACCCGAACAGCACGTCGGCGCCGAGCTCGCGAAAGCGCTCGGGATTGTCGTCCGCTTCCGCGATCCGGCTCTGGATCGCGCCTATCCGGCGCCACACATCCCTGCTCTCGATCTCGGGCTCCACCGGCCCGATCCCGTAGCCGCCGGCGTTGCGCATGACGTGCGCCGCCTTGGCCGAGGCGAGCAGCGCCTTGGACGGAACGCAGCCGGTCCAGAGGCAGTCGCCGCCGACGCGCTGGCGCTCGACCGCGCAGGTCCTGAGGCCCAGCGACGTGGCGAGCTCGACGGCCACGATGCCGCCGGAGCCCATGCCGACGACGACGAGGTCGTAGCGCTCGCTCACGAGGTGCTGAGCGGCGCCTCGGCGAAGGCCACCGTGAAGGCGCGGCACCAGATCACGACGGTGTCGTACCGTCCGATGTTCGTGCCAGCGGGGATCTCGTAGCGCTGGTTGCCGCTGTTGCCCTTGAGCCCGCCCAGGTCCTCGAACTCGCCCGCGTCCCCGTCCGTGGCCAGGTACACGCGCAGGTCGGGGCCCGCGTCGGTGCGGAAGTCGCGCAGCTGGAGCGTCAGCTCGCCGCCGGCCTCGCGCACGACCTCCGCCTGGCCCTCGCCCGGATGGTCGCGCGGCCTGAAGTCGCCCGTCGCCAGAAGCGTCGCGCCGCCGCTTGCGGGCCCGCCGCCGCTCTGTCCGCCGGCCTCCGCGCCGGCCTGGGGCGCGGCCACCGGTGTCACGAGCTGCTCCTGAACGTCCTCGCCGCGCAGCGAGTTGAGATACCAGCCGCCGATCAGCGCCGCCGCCAGGAGCACCGAGGCCCGAAACGGCGCCTTCAGGGCCGGCCGCTCCTTGGCGAGCTTGCCGAGGACCGCGCCGGCTAGCACGAACCAAGCCACGGCGAACGCGACCTTGAGATTGCTCGACCCGGGGGCCAGCTGACCCACGACGAGCACCACGCCGACGAGAAGCGCGGCGGCGACCGGCGGGACGATCAGCCAGCGCGAGACGGCGGCGCGGGGAGTGGACGACGACGCGGGTTCCATCTTCGAGGCCTCCTGTCGATCGACTTCATTCTCGTTCATCCTGTCCACCCGTGCTTACGGTCCGGTGAACTCGGCATACGCTGCACCGATCGAGGCGAGCGCGAGACCCCCGCGCACCGAGGGCGAGCGCTGGGCGCGCGCCGAGCTCGAGGCCCTGCTTGCCGCACGCTTCTCGCTCGCGGCCGTAGGCCGCTTCATGGCGGCCTCCCTTGGGCGCAGC
>JBOGXT010000459.1:0-2141 GCA_050694635.1 Thermoleophilaceae bacterium | reverse complement strand
CTGACCGGAAACGAGTTCTCGGTCCAGGCGCGCGGATCGGGCGACGCGTGGACCCTGCACGGAACGAAACACCTGGTGCCCGATCTCGGCAGCGCATCGCTCGTGGTGGTGGCGGCCGCATCCGATGGGGGGCCGGGACTCTGGGCCATCGACGCGCCGGAGGGCGCGGACACACTCCCCACGATGGATCCGACAAGGTCATTCGGTCGGATCGAGCTGGACGGTTCCCCTGCAGCGCTGCTCGTCTCACCCGGCGAGGCCGCGGACGTGATCGAGACCATCCGCGTGCGCGCGCTCGCCGCACTGGCGCTCGAGGCCGTCGGCGTGGCCCAGAAGGTACTGGAGCTCGCTCGTGACCACGCGAAGGAGCGAAAGCAGTTCGACAGGCCGATCGGCGTCTATCAGGCCGTGTCGCACAGGATCGCCGACACCTACGTCGAGTGCGAGCTCGCCCGGAGCCTCGCCTACTGGGCCGCGTGGTGCGTCGCCGAACAGGAACAGGCGGCGCTCGCCGCTCCCGCGGCGAAGTCGTTCGCGTCGGAAGCGGCCGTGTCGGCCTGCGAGAACTGCATCCAGGTCCACGGGGGCATCGGTTTCACCTGGGAGCACCTCGCGCATCGCTACTACAAGAGAGCGCAGTGGATCCAAGCCTTCGAGGGCTATCCGAGCCGCCAGCGGGCGCGCGTCGCCGATCACGTGCTCGCCTGAAGGTTTTCGCGCTTTATGCTGGAAATAACAGAGCAGCCATGTTGCGGCGCGTACAGTGCTGGTGATGGGCGATTCCGGGGTCCGCCTCATCGAGCGGCTTCCCGAACGTTACGCGGGGTGTGATCCCTCCTTTCCTCCCACCCGATTCCGCCTGCACGTAGGCCGAGCGGTCCGAGACGTCGTGGTCAACAACGGCACGTGTCTCGTGGAGACCCCTCGAGGGCGGCCCGACGCGGAGATCGCCACCGATGTGGACACGTGGCGACGGATATGGTCCGGGAGCCTCTCCGGCGTCGAGGCGTTCCTCGATCACAGGCTCAACGTGCGCCGCAGCATCGAAAGATCGCTGGCGTTCGAGCCCTTGTTCGAGCGCCCCGACGGCGGCGGGCTGAGGTACTCGATCAAAGAGGTGAACGCGGGCAGGCTCAAGGTCTCGGCCCTCATTGCCGGAGACGAGGGGGCCGAGCCGGTGCTTCTGATCCACGGCCTCGGCGCGACGAAAGCGTCGTGGATCACGCTGATCCCAGCTCTGGCGCGCTCCCATCGGGTGATCGCCATCGACCTCCCGGGTTTCGGCGCGTCCTCTAAACCCTCTGGGCGTTACGACGCGCCTTGGTTCGCCGAGCGCATATTCGAGTTCCTGGACGCGCTCGGCTATGACTCCGCGTTCGTGGCAGGCAATTCCATGGGCGGTCGCATCGCGCTGGAGATGGCTATGGCGGACCGGGGTCGGGTGCGGGCGCTTGCGTGCCTGTGCCCGGCTGCCGCGTTCACCCATCGCCCTGCGCTATGGCTCGCCAGGTTGATCCGACCGGAGGTCGGCCTCCTTGTCGGCCGGCTGCCCCGCGCGCGCGTGAGGGAAATGCTCACGCAGCTGTTCGCGCAGCCCAACCGTATCGACGAGCGCTGGTACGAAGCGGCGGTCGACGACTTCCTGCGCTCGTGGCGAAGCCCTCGCGCCCGGCGTGCGTTCTCTTGTTCGCTGCGCAACATCTTCCTCGACGAGCCCCACGGCGAGAGGGGCTTCTGGACGCGTCTTGCCGATCTCAAGACCCCGGCCCTATTCGTCTACGGGCAACAGGACGTGCTAATCACTCACCGCTTCGGTGCCAAGATCGCGGAGACGCTTCCGGCGGCGACGGTTCAGGTCTGGGATGACTGCGGGCACGTGCCGCAGCTAGAGCACCCGCACCGGACGGCGGACACGCTGCTGCGTTTCTTCCGGCGGGCCGCCCACCCGCACTCCCGCCCCGCCTGACGCTGTTCGCTCTCAAAGGACACATGCGCGTGTCAGAGCGAACAAAGACGCTCACGTGAAGGCGTTCTCGCCCGTCAGGGCTCGCCCGATGATCAGTTTCTGTTTCTGGGAGGTCCCTTCGTTGAGGGTCGCGACGCGCGCGTCGCGGAGGTACTTGCCCACCGGGTATTCGTCG
>JBOGXT010000458.1:0-2086 GCA_050694635.1 Thermoleophilaceae bacterium | reverse complement strand
CCCCCGCCCCGGCGGCACCCGCCCCCGAGCCGACGGCCCCCGTCGCTGGCGGCGCCGGAGGCGGAGCGACCGCCGCACCGTCGCCCTGAGCCCCGGTCCCCGACGGAGGGACCGGCTCGCCAAGGAGGGCGCGACGGCCGCCGCGCGGCCGTGAGCGCGGCCTTCGCAGCGGAGCCCACGCCCATGGCCGGGGCGGCCGGATCGCGCCTCCACAGACCCTCGACCTCCGCTCGAGACTTACGCCAACCCTCGACCTCGGATCGAGCCTCGAACTGCACGATTTGTTGCGAGGACGGTTGACACTTTCGGCGAACCCCGCCTACAGTGCGGTCTTTGCGAGTATCGAGGGAACCCTCGATGAGCGCTTGAGCTTGGGACGCAGAGAGGAAACGGGACCCTCATGGACACGGGCAGCTACCTGGCGGTCATCAAGGTCGTCGGCATCGGCGGTGGCGGCACCAATGCCGTCAACCGCATGGTGGACGCCGGTCTCAAGGGGGTCGAGTTCATCGCTGTCAACACGGACGCCCAGGCGCTCCAGATGTGCGACGCAGACATCAAGCTCCAGATCGGCGACCAGCTCACGAGAGGCCTCGGCGCCGGCGCCGACCCCGAGGTCGGCTACGGCGCGGCCAACGAGAGCCGCGACGAGATCAAGGAGGCGCTGAAGGGCGCTGACATGGTCTTCGTGACCGCCGGCGAGGGCGGCGGCACGGGCACGGGCGCCGCGCCGGTGATCGCCGAGGTGTCGAAGCAGGAGGTCGGCGCGCTCACCGTGGGTGTGGTGACCAAGCCGTTCGACTTCGAGGGCTCCCAGCGCATGCGCCAGGCCGTGGAGGGCATCGACCGCCTCCGCGAGCAGGTGGACACGATGATCGTGATCCCCAACGAGAAGCTCCTGGCGGTGGTCGAGCGCCGCACCAGCATCCTCGACGCCTTCCGCGAGGCCGACGCCGTGCTCGGCCAGGGCGTGCAGGGCATCACCGACCTGATCACGACCCCCGGCCTCATCAACCTCGACTTCGCCGACGTTCGCACGATCATGCAGGACGCCGGCTCGGCGCTGATGGGAATCGGCGAGGCGTCGGGAGAGAACCGCTCCGCGGAGGCCGCCAAGAACGCCGTGTCGAGCCCGCTGCTCGAGCAGTCGGTCGAGGGCGCCACCGGGATCCTGCTGAACATCACCGGCGGCACCGATCTCGGCCTGTTCGAGGTCAACGAGGCGGCCGAGATCATCCAGGGCGCCGCCGACCAGAGCTCGAACATCATCTTCGGTGCCGTCGTGGACGACGGCATGGGCGACGGCGTCCGCGTGACGGTGATCGCGACCGGCTTCGAGCGGCCCGGCCGCACGCCGCTCTTCACCGAGGACTCCACCGGCCGCCGCAGCGAGCCGCGCCGCCGCGACGTGAAGATGGACGACCGCCAGCGCCGCTCGCTCGAGATCACCGAAGACGACATCGACGTCCCGTCCTTCCTGAAGGACTGATCGCTTGATCGAGGCGGCCCCCCGGGTCGCGCTGGTAGCCGAGCGGGAGCTCGAGGCGCTCGTCGGCGTGTCCACGCCGTCAGGCGACGTCGCTGGCGCCGAGGAGGCGGTGGCGCTCTGCGCCGCCTTCCTGCCGCCGGAGGCCGAGGTCGACCGCGTCGAGTGCTCCACGCCGGGCCACGCTCCCGATCTGGTCGGCCGGCTGCGCGGCTCGGGCGCCACGCGGCTGCTCCTGCTCGGCCACCTCGACACGGTGGTCGCCCACGAGGCCCATCGCCCGCTCGGCCGCGACGGGGACCGCCTGACCGGCTCGGGCGCCGTCGACATGAAGGGCGGCGTGGCGCTCGCGCTCGGCACGATGCGCGAGCTGGCGGGCAAGACGGACCTCTACGCGGAGGCCGCCATCCTGCTGGTCAACGACGAGGAGTGGCGCACGGCCCGGTTCGCCCACGCCGAGCGCTTCGCCGGCGTCGACGCCTGCCTCTGCTTCGAGGCCGGCGAGCGGGACCCCGAGGGACGCGAGGCGGTGATCGTCAGGCGCAAGGCCGCCGGCACGCTGCGGGTCGAGGCGCACGGGCGGCCCGCGCACTCGGGCTC
>JBOGXT010000457.1:0-7921 GCA_050694635.1 Thermoleophilaceae bacterium | reverse complement strand
GCTCGGGCTGATCGTCGTCTACGCCCGAAGGATCCTCCCCAGGCTCAGTCTCAGCGGCCGCCTCGCCGGCGCCCTGTCGGCGGCGTCCGCCCTTCTGATCGTCGGAGTGGGCTGCGTGCTGACCGCGCAGGCGGTGCCGGGCGTCGTCTGACCGGCGCGGTGGTGATCCGAATCGTCGCTCGGCGCGAAGGACATAGGTGAGATCGCAACGCAATCGTGTAGTGATTGCAGTTGCGACGGACTTGCAACTGGCTTAGATTCGAACCCACCGTGACCGTTCCCCGCACCGGCACGCCACTCGCGGCGCCGGACATGGAAGCCGCCGTCGAGGCGCTCCGCTCGCATGGATTGCGAGTCTCGGCGGCCCGGCGCCTCGTGCTCGAGGCCTTGTTCGCGGCGGACGGGCCCATCACGGCGGAGCGGATCGCCGACGGCCTCGCCGGCCGGCTGCCCCGGTCCGACCTGGCGTCGGTCTACCGCAACCTCGAGACGCTCGAGACCGTCGGGCTCGTACGCCACTTCCACCTCGGCCACGGCCCCGGCCTCTACGGGCTCGCGAGCGGTGGTGAGCGCGAGTACCTCGTGTGCAGCTCGTGCGGCGCCGTACGCGCCGTCGAGCCAGACGAGATGGAGCCGGTGCGATCGCTGATCCTCGAGCGGTTCGGCTACGAGGTTCGCTTCAGCCACTTCCCCATCCTGGGCGTCTGCCCCGACTGCGAAGGGAGTTGACGATGGACTTCGAGTTTCTCTTCGGACCGCTCGAGCACGTCGACGAGTGGCTCACGGGACTGATCGACGGCGCGCCGCTCCTCGTCGCGCTGGGTATCGCCTTCGTGCTCGGCCTTCGGCACGCCTCCGACCCCGACCACCTCGTGGCCGTCACGTCGCTGGTCGCAGCGGATGGCGGCGACACCCGCCGTGCCGCGCGGCTCGGGGCCTGGTGGGGGCTCGGGCACGCCGGCGCGCTGATGGCGATCGGCATCCCGCTGATCGTCTTCAAGGCCGAGGTGCCCGCGTCGATCGAGTCCGGCGCCGAGAAGGCAATCGGCATCGTGATCCTCCTGCTCGCCGTGCGCGTGATCTTCAAGTGGCTGCGCGGCGACTTCCGCGCCTCGGCGCACGAGCACAACAACGGCGACCATGCGCGCCGGCGCCACCTGCGCCGCGAGGACGCGGGCGAGCACCGGCACGTCGCGGTGCGCAGCCCGGGCCAAGCGTTCGGCATCGGCGCCCTCCACGGCCTGGCCGGCACGGGCGCGGTGGTGCTGCTGCTGATCGCGGCGCTGCCCACCCAGCTCGAGGCCGCGCTGGCGCTCGCGGTGTTCGCCCCGATGTCGATCGCGTCGATGGCCGCGTGCACGGCGGCCTTCGCGTGGGTGCTGACCCGGCCGATCGTGGAGCCCGTCTACCGCACCGTGCTGATCCCGGGCCTCGGCCTGTTCGGGGTGATGTTCGGCCTGTGGTACGCAGGCCTTGCTTAGCCGCCCG
Source organism: Thermoleophilaceae bacterium (assembly GCA_050694635.1). Classification (GTDB taxonomy): domain Bacteria; phylum Actinomycetota; class Thermoleophilia; order Solirubrobacterales; family Thermoleophilaceae; genus JACVRW01. Next base: position 6,433 of record JBOGXT010000457.1, on the reverse strand, counting down.
TCTGGTACGCCCGCAGCGCCAGCGTGAGGATGAGCAGCGCGCCCACGGTCATCACGGCCATCTCCCCCAGCGCCACCCGCCGCGCCACCGCGATCTGCTCACCGCGCTCGAGCTCGTCGAGGTCCCCCTCCACCCCGTCGAGCTCGCGCTGCGCCACGCCCACTCGCATGCCCTCGCTGACCAGCGAGACCACGAGCGGCGCGATGCCGTAGGCGGCGTGCAGGCCGTCCGGCGCCGACGACCCGCGGGCCAGCAGCACGAACCCCACCACGGCCTGCACGACGACCGTCGCCTGGGCCACGCGCAGCAGCGGCCAGAACGCGATCGAGGCCCGCGCGTCCCTTCGCAGCCAGGCCACCCCGCCCCACCCGGCGGCGACCGCGTTCGACACCAGCACCGCGATCCCCAACGCCATGTGAAACCCGCTCAGCGAGTGTCCTTCCGCACTATGTAGCACCGCCGCACAAGAAAGCGTTATACCTCCCGGCTGGAGTGCTGAAGAGCTACCTGCCAGCCCTTGTCTTCCTGGTGCTGGGCATCGGAGTCGGCACCGCCTTCACGCTCGCCAACAGTGTGCTGGGGCCCAAGCGGCCCGGGAAGACGAAGAGCGAGCCGTACGAGAGCGGGCTGCCCTCGGATGTCAGGAAGAGCTTTCGCTTCGGGATCAGCTTCTACCTGATCGCGATGCTGTTCATCCTGTTCGACATCGAGGTCGTGTTCCTCTACCCCGTGGCGCTCCAGCTGGATGCGCTCGGGGTCTTCGCGCTGGTGGAGACGATCGTCTTCGTCGTGCTGCTGCTGGTGGCTTTCGTGTTCGTATGGAGGAGGGGGGCGCTCGAATGGAAGTGACGCGCACGCGGCTGGACACGAACGCGAACCTACGCGTCCGCCAGCTGAAAGCCCAGCAGATGCTGCGCGGCGAGCTCGCCGGCAAGGACCTCGAGGACTTCGTCCAGGAGCGGCTCGTCTTCACGAAGTTCGAGACGGCGCAGAACTGGGCGCGCAAGAACTGCCTGTTCCCGCTCGGCTTCGGGCTCGCCTGCTGCGCGATCGAGATGATCACCGTGATCGGCTCGCCCCGCAACGACCTCGCCCGCTTCGGCGCCGAGGCGATCCGCTTCACGCCGCGCCAGGCCGACCTGCTGATCCTCTCCGGCCGAGTCTCGATCAAGATGGCCCCGATCATCCGCCGCCTCTACGACCAGATGCTGGAGCCCAAGTGGGTGATCTCGATGGGCGCCTGCGCGTCGAGCGGCGGGATGTTCAACAACTACGCCGTCGTCGCGGGCGCCGACAAGTTCCTGCCGATCGACGTCCACGTGCCGGGGTGTCCGCCCCGGCCCGAGGCGCTCATCTACGGGATCATGAAGCTGCAGGACAAGATCATGGGCCAGCCCGGGATGGGCTGGCGAGAGCGCTACCGCGCCCACGGGACCGAGGAGCGGCCTGAGGGGTTCGAGGAGCGGCCCGAGGGGACCGGCGTTGCCTGACGCGACCGGGCTCGAGCTGATCGCCCAGCGTGTCCGCGACAAGCTCGGCGAGGAGGCGGTCACGGGAACCGCCTTCTTTCGCGGCGAGGCCACGCTCGAGGTTGCCCCCGCCGCCGTCCGCGACGCGCTCGCGTACCTGCGCGACGAGGACGACGAGCCCTGGACCGCGCTGATGAGCGTGCACGGCTGCGACTACCTGCCCGAAGAGCCGCGCCTGGGCGTGCACTACCAGCTCCTCTCGATGGAGCGCACCGACCGGCTGAACGTCAAGACCCGGCTCGGAGCGGACGACCCGCGGCTTCCCACGGTCGTCGACCTCTTCCCGACCGCCGACTACCAGGAGCGCGAGGTCTACGACATGTTCGGCGTGGTCTTCGAGGGCCACCCGGACATGCGCCGCATCCTGATGCCCGAGGACTACCACGGCTTCCCGCAGCGGCGCGACTTCCCGATGGGCGGCGAGCCGGTGCTCTACACCTTCAACGAGGACAAGTACCCGCGCTGGTATGACTGACTTCGACCCCGTCAGCGTGCCGTACCGCGAGCGCGAGCGCTCGGTGATGATGGAGCCGATGGACGAGGAGCGCCACGACGAGCTGCTCACGATCAACATCGGCCCGCACCACCCGGCCACCCACGGCGTGCTGCGGCTCCTCACCACGCTCGAGGGCGAGATGGTGCGCGACGTCAAGCCGATCATCGGCTACGTCCACACCGGCATCGAGAAGAGCTGCGAGGACCAGCAGTACTGGAAGGCCATCACGTTCGTCGAGCGGATGGACTACCTCGCCTACTACTTCAACGCGATGGCCTACTGCATGGTCGTCGAGAAGCTGCTCGACATCGAGGTTCCGCCGCGCGCCCAGTACCTGCGCGTCGCCCACCTGGAGCTGAACCGGATCGCCTCGCACCTGTTCGCGCTCGCGACCGGGGCGCTCGACATGGGGGCGGTCACGATGCTCTGGTGGGGCTGCCGCGAGCGCGACCTCGTGCTGGACCTGTTCGAGATGTCCTCGGGCCAGCGCATCCATACCCGCTACTTCCAGGTCGGTGGCGTGATGGAGGACATCCCGCCCGGCTGGGAGCAGAAGGTGCGCGAGTTCCTGAAGGTCATGCCGCAGCGGCTCGACCAGTACCTGAACCTGCTCGACCGCAACGAGGTCTGGCTGCGGCGGACAAAGGGCACCGGGGTGATCTCGCAGCAGCGCGCACTCGAGCTGGGCGTCACGGGGCCGCTGCTGCGCGCCACCGGCCACGCGTGGGACCTGCGCAAGGCGATGCCCTACTCCTCCTACGAGCAGTTCGAGTTCGACGTGCCGGTGGGCATCCACGGCGACAACTACGACCGCATTCAGGTGCGCATCGCGGAGATGCGCGAGTCGGTGAAGATCGTCGAGCAGGCGCTCGACGGGATGCCCGAGGGTCCCTGGATCACGGACAACCGCAAGGTGGCGCTGCCGCCGCGGCACGAGCTGGCCACCTCGATGGAGGCGCTGATCCACCACTTCAAGCTGGTGACCGAGGGCTTCCGGGTGCCGCCGGCCGAGGCCTACGTGGCGATCGAGTCGCCGCGCGGCGAGCTCGGCTGCTTCGTGGTGGCCGACGGCTCGGCCAAGCCCGCGCGCGTGCACGTGCGCGACCCGAGCTTCGTGAACCTCCAGAGCCTGCCGGAGATGGCGAAGGACTCCCTCATCGCCGACTTCATCGCCTGCATAGCGATGCTCGACCCGATCCTCGGGGGCATCGACCGTTGAGGGACGAAGGACGGCTCCACGCGGTGCCGCTGCCGCCGGGCTGGGACCAGGCTGTGCGGCTGGACGAGGATCCCGCGACGATCCCCGACCCGGCCAACGTGGACGTGCCCGCTGCCCTGCGCGCCGAGATCGAGACGCACATGGCCAAGTACCCCGACCGCCACTCGGCGACCCTGCCCGCGCTCGCCGCCGTGCAGCGCGTGCACGGCTGGTGCTCGCCCGAGGCGATCCAGCAGGTGGCGGCGGTGATGCAGGTCACGCCCGCGTACCTGTCGAGCGTGGCCACCTTCTACGACATGCTGCGCACGAGCCCGGCGGGCCCGGGTTACATCTACGTCTGCACCAGCGTGGCCTGCCACCTGCGCGACGCGAAGGCGGTGTACGACGCCATCGCCGCGCAAGACCTGGAGGGCTACGAGGTGCGCGAGTTCGAGTGCCTCGTGCCTGCGACATGGCCCCAATGGCATCCGTCGACGGGCGCTACGTCGGACCGCTCTCCACCGACGACGCGCCCGAGCTGGCGGCCGCGCTGAGGGAGGGCCGCCGTCCCTTCCCGGGGCGGGGACTGGGAGACGCCGAGTGAACGAGACCCGGGTCCTGTTGGCCCACATCGACGAGCCGGGCCTGCACACGCTCGAGGTCTACGAGCGGCTCGGCGGCTACGCGCCGATGCGCAAGGCGCTGCTCGAGCTGAGCCCGGAGCAGGTTCTGCACGAGCTCGAGGAGTCCGGGTTGCGCGGCCGCGGCGGCGCCGGCTTCGCGATGGGCAAGAAGGCCTCGTTCATCCCCAAGGGCGAGATGGACAAGTACCTCTGCTGCAACGCCGACGAGTCCGAGCCGGGCGCCTTCAAGGACCGCCTGCTGATGCAGCGCAACCCGCACCAGCTGATCGAAGGCTGCATCATCGGCTCGATCGCCGCGGGCGCGAACAAGGGGTTCATCTTCATCCGCGGCGAGTACTCGCTCCAGGCCGACATCCTCGACTCGGCGGTCGCCGAGGCCTACGAGAAGGGGTACCTGGGCCGGCGCATCCTCGACTCGGCGCACTCCTTCGACCTGGTCGTCCACCGCGGCCAGGGCGCCTACATCTGCGGCGAGGAGACCGGCCTGCTCGACGCGCTCGAGGGTAAGCGCGGCAACCCGCGCCTCAAGCCGCCGTTCCCCGCCAACCAGGGCCTCTACCAGGGCCCCACGCTGATCAACAACGTCGAGACCCTGTGCAACGCCCCGCTCATCGTCGAGCACGGCGCCGCCTGGTACCGCAAGTTCGGCGAGGGCAACTCGACCGGCACGAAGATCGTCTCCGTGTCCGGCAACGTGCAGCGGCCCGGCAACTACGAGATCGAGCTCGGCGTCTCGGTGCGGGACGTCATCTACGGGCTGGCCGGCGGCCCGCCCGAGGGGCGCGAGCTGAAGTGCTTCTTCCCCGGCGGCTCCTCGGCCCCCGTGCTCACCGCCGAGCACCTGGACCTGCCTTTCACCTACGAGGCGATGGCCGAGGCCGGCTCGATGCTCGGCACCGCCTCGGTCATCGTGGTGGACGACTCGCAGCCGCTCGTGCCGCTGACGCTCCGCCTGGCGCACTTCTACCGCCACGAGTCGTGCGGCAAGTGCGTGCCCTGCCGTGAGGGCACCAGCTGGACCGTGAAGACGCTCGAGCGGATCGACTCCGGCGAGGGCACGCCGATGGACCTGGACATGATGGAGCAGGTCCAGCAGAACATCATGGGCAACTGCCTCTGCGTGCTGGGCGACTCGATGGCCATGCCGGTCGGCTCGATGCTCAAGCACTTCCGCGAGGAGTTCGAGCGGCACATGGAGCAGGCGCGCGACTTCGCCGACCGCGCCGCCTTCTCCGCGCCGGAGCTCGCCGCGGTGCAGGAAGCGGGGGCCGCCTAGGTCCATGGCTCGACCGGCGAGGAAGTGGATCGAGTTCGAGATCGACGGCCGCGAGGTGCGCGCGCCCGAGGGCACGATGCTGGTCGACGCGGCCAAGCTCGGCGACGTCGAGATCCCGTACTTCTGCTACGAGCCGAAGCTGGGCCAGCCGGTGGGCGCCTGCCGCATGTGCCTGGTCGAGATCGAGGGGATCCCCAAGCTGCAGACCTCGTGCTCCACCCCGGTGCGCGACGGGATGGTCGTGAACACCACCAGCGACCGGGTCAAGCAGGCGCAGAACGCGATGGTCGAGTTCCTGCTCGTGAACCACCCGCTCGACTGCCCGGTGTGCGACAAGGGCGGCGAGTGCCCGCTGCAGGACATCTCGTTCGGCTGGGGCGCCGGGCGCTCGCGCTTCATCGAGCCCAAGCGCCACTTCAAGAAGCCGCTCGAGCTCTCGCCGCTGGTGGCCATCGACCGCGAGCGCTGCATCCTCTGCTACCGCTGCGTGCGCTTCTCGCAGGAGGTGGCCGAGGACTACCAGCTCGTGTTCCTCGAGCGTGGCGACCACACGTTCGTGGGGACCCACCACGGACGGCCCTACGTGGCCCCCTTCAGCGGCAACATCATCGAGCTCTGCCCGGTGGGTGCGCTCACCTCGACCGCGTACCGCTTCCGCGCCCGGCCCTGGGACATCGAGGGGTCGGGCTCGGTGTGCACGATGTGCCCGTCGCAGTGCAACGTGGAGCTGACGCTGCGCGACGACGCCAAGGTGATGCGGGTGATGGCGCGCGACAACGTCGAGGTGGACGACGGCTGGCTGTGCGACAAGGGCCGCTTCGGCTACCAGTCCTTCTCGGCGGCGGAGCGCATCACCGCGCCGATGGTGCGCGACGGCGGCTACCTGCGCGAGGTGTCGTGGGAGCGGGCGCTGTCGGAGGCGGCTCGTGCGCTTCGGCGCTCGGGCGAGCGCACGGCGGCCGTGGTCGGCGGCCGGGCCACCAACGAGGAGGGCTTCCTGGTGCAAAACCTGCTGCGCGAGGGCCTCGGCTCGCCGCACGTGGACTCGCGCCGGGCGGGCCGCCTGTCGGGCGCCCACGTCCGCACGCTCGCCCGGCCCGGGCTGTCGGCGAAGGTCTCGGACATCGACCACGCGGGCGCGATCCTCGTGGTCGACACCGAGCTGGTCGACACCGCGCCGATCCTCGACCTGCGGGTGCGCAAGGCGGTGCGGCGCAACGCGGCCCGCCTGGTGGTGGCCTCCGCGCGCCCCTCCACGCTCGACCCCAACGCGAGCGCGGTGCTGCGCTT
>JBOGXT010000456.1:0-2321 GCA_050694635.1 Thermoleophilaceae bacterium | reverse complement strand
AGCGGGAGCTGCGCGAGGAGGGCGAGCGGGAGCGCGAGCGCGCCGCGATGACCGAGCGGGAGCTGCGGGAGAGAGTTGCCGAGGAGGAGGGCCGCCGCGGCGAGCTCGAGGGGCGCCTCTCCGAGGTGGAGGGCGCCGCCTCCGCGGCCGAGCGGTCGTTCGAGGAGCTGCGCCTCGCCCAGCGGCGCATGCGCGGCGCTCTGGGGTCGCTCGCGGATCCGGACGCGCCGGACGCTTGAGCCGCCGCCCGAGCCTGGCCGCAAGCAACCGGCTCGGCCGGGTGCGCGCGGATCGCTCTACTGCGGCGGGATCTTCAGGTACGGCAGCGCGAACTCCATGATGCGCTCGAACGCGGGCGCCGCGACGGTGCCGCCGTAGATGTCGCCGCGCGGCTCGTCGACCATCACCGACACCAGCAGCCGCGGGTTGCGCGCCGGCGCGTAGCCGATGAACGAGGCCACGAAGTCGGTCTTCGAGTAGGTGCCGTTCTCGGCCTTCTCGGCTGTACCCGTCTTGCCCGCCAGCGTGTACCCCTGAACGGACGCTTCGGCCGCCGTGCCGCCCGCCGCCAGCACGCCCTCCAGCATGCGCGACACCTGCTCCGCCGTGCGCCGCGACAGCACGCGCTTTCCGGGCGCGCCGTCGCCGGCCACGATGTAGGGGCGGCGCTTGACCCCGCCGTTCGCGATCGCCGTGAAGGCGGATGCCATCTGGATGGGGGTGACCGAGATGCCCTGGCCGATCGGCATGTTGCCGATCGACGAGCCGGAGTAGTCCTCCACGTCGAGCACGATGCCCCGGTCCTCCCCCGGCAGGTCCACGCCCGTGGGCTTCGAGAAGCCGAACCGGCGCACCCAGCGGTCGAAGCGCTCGTTGCCGAGCTTCAGGCCGATCATCACGGTCCCCACGTTGGACGAGCGGGCCAGGATGTCGGCCGTGGTCAGGGTTCCGCCGCCGCCGTCGTGCGCCTCCCCGATCACGCGGTCCGCCACCTGGATCGTCGGCGGCACCTGGAACGGCGTGTCCGGCTCGATCAGGCCCTCCTCGAGCGCGCCGGCCACGGTGAAGGCCTTGAAGGTCGATCCCGGCTCGTAGTTGAACTGGATGGCGCGGTTCTGGGTCGCGTACGCCGGGGAGGCGGCGACGTTGTTCGCGTCCACGCGCGGCCAGTTCGCGAGCGCGAGGATCGCGCCGCTGCGCGGGTCCATCACGAGCGCGGTCGCGCCGGCCGGCTGGTAGGTCTGCCCCACCTCGCCCAGCACCGCCTCGACGCGCTCCTGGATCGCCGAGTCGAGCGTCAGGTGCAGGTCCTCGCCGGGCTCGGCTCGCTCGGTCTCGATCAGGCTGACCGGCTCGCCGAGCGCGTCTTTTACGAGCCGGCGGTGGCCGTCCTCGCCGCCGAGCTCCTCCTCGTGGGAGTACTCCAGCCCGGACAGGCCGGTGTTCTCGGTGCCGACCATGCCCAGCACCTGCGCCGCCAGGTGGCCCTGGGGATAGCTGCGCTTGGGCTCGATCACCGTGTCGATCCCCTCGATCCCCAGCTCCTCGACCCGGTGGCCGAGGGAGGCGTCCATCTTGCGGCGCAGGTAGAAGAAGCCGGAGTCGCGGTCGCTCAGCTTCTCGAGCAGCTCCTCCTCGGTGCGGCCGATGAGCGGGGCGAGGCGCGCCGCCACCGCCGCCGGGTCGTCGATCAGGAACGGGTGGGCGAAGACGGTGACCGCGTCCTCCGACACGGCAAGCTCCTTGCCGCGGCGGTCGAGAATGGTCCCGCGCCGCGCCGGCACCTCCAGGTCCTCGACCTGCTGCTGCACGGCGCGCTCGCCCAGCGCGTCGGATCTGACCGTGCCGAGCCAGGCGGCGCGGGCGGTGGCGGCGCCGAGCAGCAACAGGAAGAGGGCGAACAGGAGCCCGATCCGCCGCTCGACGAGCTTCATCCCTATTCGGGCGCCAGGGTGGCCGCGGTGGGCGCGATGATGCGCTTCGAGGCGTTGTGGGCGTCGAGCTTGGGCTTCGACTCCAGGTAGCGGACCTCGCCGGCGGCCGGATACACGAGCCCGAGCGTCGCCGCGGCCTCCTGAATGCGCTCGCTGCTCGCGAGGCGGGCGTAGTCGTGGCGGAGGCGGTCGTTCTGGCGCTTGATCTCGGCCGCCTTGTCGGCCATCTGCGTGATCTCGCGATTCATCTGGAGCAGGTCGACGTTGAAGAAGACGATCCCGGCGAGCAGCACGTCTACCTGCCCGATCCAGATCCGGCCGGTGAGGAGGGCGTCGAGCAGCCGTGCGCCGCGATGTTTGTTTATTTTTATATACGCGGGTACGTGG
>JBOGXT010000455.1:0-14597 GCA_050694635.1 Thermoleophilaceae bacterium | reverse complement strand
GCCGAGCCGCTTCCCGAGCAAGCGCGCGTGGCGCTCTTCACCACCGGCGCCCCCGCGTGCGCGGGCGTCGAGCCGCTGGTGGGGTCGGCCAACCTCGCCCGCCGCGCCGCGCTTGCCGATGACCTCGACCGCGCGGTGCGGGAGGGCTGCGACGTCTGGCTCACCGAGCTGAAGGCGGCCGCGGTCGACACGGTCGCGGCGCGAGCACGGGCCGAGGGCGCGCGCCTGGTGTTCGTGCGCAACCGCCCGGTCGGTGACGGCCTCGACGACGCGCTCGTCAAGCTCTACCGAGATGCCGCCTCCTGGAGATGATCGCTCCGGCGCGGGCCAGCCCGCGCCCTCGCGCGAGACCATCGTGGTGAGCAAGGGCCACGGGCTGCCCTACTCGAAGGGCCTGATGGCGCAGGCCCTGTCCGCCACGGCGCTCTCGCAGGAGCGCTCCTTCGAGCTCGCGCGCCTGATCGAGCGCCGCCTGGCCGAGCGCGGCGAGCCCGAGATCGACGTTGCCGCCCTTGATTCGCTGGCCGAGGAGGTCCTGCTCGCCGAGGAGGGGGAGCTGGCGGCGGGGCGCTACCGCGGCTGGCGCCGGCTCGACCGGCTCGACCGCCCGCTGGTGGTGCTGATCGGCGGCACGACCGGGGTGGGCAAGTCAACGCTGGCCACGATGCTGGCGGCCCGCCTCGGCGTGAACCGGGTGATCGCCACCGACGTGATCCGTCAGGTGCTTCGCGCCTTCTTCACCGTCGAGGCCATGCCGACGGTCCATCGCTCGGCCTTCGAGGCCGGCGGGGTGGCGGGCTATCGCGACCAGGCGGAGCGGGTCGGCACGGCGATCGCGGCGATTGTCGAGCGGGCCGCGGACGAGGCGAAGCCGGTCGTGGTGGAGGGCGTGCACGTGGTGCCGGGCGGCGTGCATCCCCGTGTGCGCGAGCGCTGCGTCCTGGTGGAAGCGCTCGTGGTCGTGGACGACCCGTTCCTCCACCGCGCGCACTTCTCGCTGCGGCCCGGCACGCGGCCGGCCGAGCGCTATCTGAGGAGCTTTGACGACATCCGGCGACTCCAGGACCACCTCTGGGCGCGGGCCCGGTCCGAGGACGTCGCGATCATCGACAACGAGAGCGTCGACGGCGCGCTGGCGCGGCTCATGGAGATGGTGCTCGACGCCGTCAAGGCGTATTCGTGAACCCCGGGCGCTAGGGTTCCGCGCCCATGGCCGTCCTTCAGCGCACCGAGCTCGAGTCCAGTCCCCTCGCCGACCTCCACGCGATCGCGTCGGAGCTCGGACTCGAGGGCTTCCGCAGCAAGCGGAAGGACGACCTGATCGGCGTGATCCTTGCCGCTCAGGGCGGGGAGGAGGCGGAGCCCGAGGAAGCGGCGGCCGTGGACGAGCCCGAGCCGGACGAGGTGCCCGCGGAGGAGGCGCTCGACGCCGGCCCGGAGCCGCCCGTGGACGAGGTCGAGCCGGAGGAGCCCACCGGCGAGAGCGAGACGGAGGTGGTCGAGGAGGAGCCAGAGGTGGAGGACGAGGTCTCCGACGAGGAGATCTCCACCGGCGCGCTCGACGTGCTCGCCAACGGTTCCGGCTTCCTGCGCCTCGACCCGGCCGGGCAGTCGCGCGACGACGTCTACATCTCGCCCGCCCAGATCCGCCGCTGCGAGCTGCGCGCCGGCGACGAGGTGAGCGGCCCGGTACGGCCGCCGCGGCGCAACGAGCGGCATCCGTCGCTCGTTCGCGTGGAGACCGTCAACGGCGCGGATGCGGAGCCGCCCGAGGAGCGGCCCTGGTTCGGGGACCTGACGCCGGTATTCGCGAGCTCGCGCCTCGCCGCTCCGGCCCAATTCGACGCGGCGCCCTTCGGCAGGGGCTCCCGTGTGGCGGTCGGCGGACCGCCCGGCGCGGGGGCGACCACGCTTCTGCTCGAGGTCGCGCGGACACTCGCCGAGCAGTACCCCGACATCAACCTGCAGGTCGTGCTGGCGGGCGTGCGGCCCGAGGAGGTCGGCGCCTGGCGGGACGGCGGGCAGCCCGTCGTGGGCGGCAGCTTCGAGCGCTCGCCCGAGGCACAGGCCCAGGCCGCCGAGCTGGCGGTCGAGCGGGCCAAGCGCCTCGTGGAACGGGGCGGCCACGCGGCCGTGGTGATCGACGCGCTCGACGCGCTTCCCCCCAGCGTCCGCCGTCGCCTGTTCGGCGCGGCGCGCGCCACAGAGGAGGGTGGCACGCTCACGGTCGTCGCCGCGACCGGCGACGACCGCGACGCTCTGCGGTGGGCGAGCACGCAGCTGGTACTCGAGCGCGGCGGGCAGGTGACCGGGGAGCTGTCCGGGACGCTGGGCGCGGACAGGCTGTCTTAAGCCATCCGCGCGCACCCGGCCGAGCCGGGTGCTTGCGGCCCTACGGCCGGTACGCGACCTCGCGCCAGCTCGGCTCCGGCGAGAGCTCGATCAGCTCGAAGTTGCGGTCCGGCTGGGCGTAGCCGAACGAGCTCGTCCCGTCGTCGAAGACGACCTCGAGCTCGCCCTCCATCACGCGCTGGTCGAGCCAGGCTCCGCGGAACACCAGCCGGCGGATCCAGTGGACGAGCGAGCGCTCCGACGGCCCGTTGAGGTCGCCCCAGCGCTCGTTGATGTGGTCGCCGAGCTCCGACTGCGGCTCCGGCACCTCGCCGTTCACGGCGAGGTTGACGAGGTCCTCGCGCTCGTCGTCGCCGAGCGTCCCGGCCACGAACCCGAGCTTGGTGGCCGCCTGCTCCACGCGCTCGGTGAAGTCACGCTCGTTGAAGGTGAAGCGAAGCTCGCCGTACTCGAGAACGTAGTCCGAGCCGGACTCGTAATTGCCGCGTCGTGCCGTGTCCATGGTCGCCTCCGCCGGGCGAGCCGGCGCGTCGTCATCCTACGGCCGTTTCCTGCCGCGACGAGAGAACTGCAACCGGGTTTGCAGCCCGTCCGGTCCGGCTCAGTCGAAACCGGGGCGAGGTCGCCGGGGCCCCGGCTTCACCGGGGCGATGGACTCGTCCGAACCCCGCACGGTCCTCGTCGTCGAGGACGACGACGTCACGCGCGCCTTCCTGCTCGACAACCTCGCCGCCGACGGCTTCCGCGTCGCGGGCGCCAGCGGGGCGGGGGAGGGGCTGCGCGCGATCGAGGTGCGCCAGCCCGCGCTCGTGGTGCTCGACCTCGTGCTGGACGACGGAAGCGGCCTGGCGCTGCTCGACCGCGTCCGGGCGGCGGACGGGCTCTCGTCACGTATCGACCCCGAGCTCCCGGTGATCGTGCTGAGCGGCCGGGCGGGCGACGCCGACCGAGTGCGCAGCTTCGCGCGCGGAGCCGACGACCACCTCTGCAAGCCGACGTGTGATTTGTTGTCGGCCCTGTAGAGCCGCGTTCGCGGTTGCGTGTTCCCTCGACGCGAAGGGCGCGTCTGCCGACCCGGCGAACCCCACGGCGAGATTGCTCTTCGTCGACGAGCAGGAGTCTCAAGCTGCGCGCCTGCTCCTCGTCCAAACCGGAGTCAGGAGCCAGCCCGCGCGCGCTGAGCGGGCGCCGCGGCCGCGGCCCGCTCGCGAGCGTCCGGGTCACGGTCGCCCACTGCGAGCCCGCACGCGTGCGAGACTCAGGGAGGAGTCGCCTTTGAAGCCAAGAAGGAGCGGATCGTCTGCTCGGCCTGCTCCAGATAAGCCTGCATTTCGCGCGCACAGTCGGCTTGCTTGCCGCGCTCGAGCATCCAGCACATCTTGCGATTCCAGCTGACGAACGGTGCCAAGAAGGCCTCTTGGTCTGCCGGGATCGCGAATGCCAGCCGGAGTTCGGCTAGCAGCCCCTCGAAGAAACCGCTGATCCGGAGCGACTCGAGCAGTTCCACCAACCCTTGGTGGAAGTACAGATCGCTGGTGGCGACCTGCTTCCAGTCGCGTGCCTCGAGCGCAGCCTCGGCCTCGTCGAGCGCTTGGGACAGCGGGCGCAACCGCTCACGTGGCAGTTCCGCGCTTTGCCGGATGGCGGTAATCTCGAGCGGCAGGCGGGCACGGTAGATGTCGTGAACATCCGCCTCGGTAAGCCGTTTCACCTCCACGCCGTGATGCATGCGATGCACCACGAGGCCCTCCCGGCTGAGCAGCCGAAACGCCTCGCGCAGCGTGTTGCGCGACACGCCGAGAGCGTCGACCAGGGCTCCTTCGCGCAAGGCGCTGCCGGGCCGCAGGTCGCCTCTGATGATCAGTGCGCGCAGGCCGTCGGTGACCCGCTCGGCGGTCGTACTGCGCTCGATCTTAAGCCCCTTCACGGCCGTCAGGTCGGCGGAGTCGACGCCGGATCCAACCGATGCTTCCACGCCTGACACTCTACCTGCTCATCGGAAGAACTTGAGAAACGTAGGACGTTAGGTTTGACCCCTTGTAGAACAATTGCTATGGTGCCGCCCCAGCCTCCGTGGGAGGAGGTCGTGCTAAGACCGGCTCGGTAGCCGGGAGGAGGTATGCGGAATGCGTTCTTGGTCAGCCGTGACGGCGTTGTGCGCGCTGCTGCTGGCGACGATGGCAGCGGCCTGCGGAGGGGGCAGCGGCGAAAGCGCAGGCGACGAAGTCAAGATCGGCGCCGTCTATCCGCTTTCGGGCGACATCGCGAGCGCTGGTGTCGACACCCTCAACGGCGTCAAGCTCGCCGCCGAAATCGTCAACGGCGACTACTCGGAGCTCGACCTGCCGCTCGCAAAGGGGCGGGGCCTTCCAGACTTTGGTAGCGCGCGAATCCGACTTGTGTCGGCCGACACCCAGGGGCTGCCCGAGAAGGGCGCGAGCGAAGTGGACCGCCTGGTTACGGGCGAAGGCGTGGCGGCGGTGATCGGCGCCTACCAGTCCGCTGTGACCCTAACCGCCAGCCAGCGCGCCGAGCGGCTTCAGGTTCCGTTCGTCAACGGCGCCTCGTCGGCGGTGGGACTGACCACCTCCGGGCTCGAGTGGTTCTTCCGCACCGGCCCCACGGACGAGACCTTCGGTCGCACCTTCTTTGACTTCCTGGACCAGCAGAAGCAGCAGGGGCGGGCTACCGACCGCGTGGCGATCGTGCACACCAACGACGAGTATGGGACCGACGGCGCCGACATCACGAAGCAGCTCGCGGAAGAGGCCGGCGCGAGCGTCGTCGCGGACATCAAGTACGACCCGACCACCACAGACCTCACCTCTCAGGTCCAGAGTCTGCGGGCGTCCCAGCCCGACGTGCTGTTCGTGTTGAGCTACACGAACGATGCCATCCTGCTCGTGAAGACCATGCGCCGCCTGGGCTATGAGCCGCCGGCGCTGCTCGCCTACGGTGCCGGGTTCGCCGACCCGGCCTTCTTGGATGGCGTCGGATCGACGGCGCAGGGCGTGATGACGCGCGCGGCCTGGTCACTGGAGCTGGCCGGCGAGAGCCCCACCACCAAGTTCGTTGCCGATCTGTTCGAGCGGAAGTACGGACAGCCGATGACGGAGAACTCGGCTCGCGGCTTCACCGCCCTGATGAGCCTCGCGATGGCAATCAACGAAGCGGGTTCCACCGACCCCGAAAAGGTCCGCGACGCTTTGAAGCAGCTTCGCATCGAGGGAGACGAGACGATCATGCCCTGGCAGGGAATCGAGTTCGACGAGAACGGCCAGAACAAACTGACCGCCGGCGTCATACAGCAACTCATAGACGGGGAATACCGTGTCGTGTTCCCGTCCGATGTCGCCACCCAGGAAGCCGTCTGGCCACTCTCGGACGCCGGCTAGCCGCCATGCTCGACCTCCTTCAAGCGGTCTTGAACGGTCTGCTCATCGGCGCCGTCTTCGCGCTTGTGGCAGTCGGGCTGACGATCATCTTTGGAGTGATGGACATCGTCAACTTCGCCCATGGCGAGCTACTCATGTTGGGGATGTACGTCACCTTCTTCGCCTGGTCGCTACTGGGCCTCGACCCGCTCGTGGCGATTCCGGTCGCAGCGATAGCCCTAGCGGCCGCCGGCGTCTTGACCTACCGAGGGCTGATTCGCCCGGTGTTGGGCAAACCGATGCTCTCGCAGATCATGGTCACCTTCGGGCTGCTCACCCTGCTCCGCGGCCTGGCGCAATTCCTCTGGACGCCCAACTCACGAACGGTCGCGGACCCGCTCGTGGGGGACGTGCGCGTCGAGCTCGGGAGGTTGGCCTTCGGCGGCCCCCAGCTTGTCGCGGCAGCAGGAGCACTGATCTGCACCGCCGCGGTCGCCCTGTTCGTAAGTCGAACCGAGACCGGCAACGCGCTGCAAGCCACGGGCGAAGACGCCCAGGCCGCGGCCCTCCTGGGGATCGACGCGGACCGGATGAACGCGCTGGCGTGGCTGATCGGCGGCGGCACCGTCGGGGTCGCCGGTGCCCTGCTCATGAACTCCTACTCCGTATCGCCTGACGCTGGAGCGGCCTTTGGCCTCATTGCCTTCGTTGCCGTCGCGCTGGGAGGATTCGGGAGCGTTATAGGCGCCGGTCTGGCTGGGCTCGCGCTCGGCGTCGTTCAGGGCGTGGTGGGCTTGTACGCCTCGGCGTACAGCCTGGCCGCAGTGCTCGCCCTGTATCTGGCGGTCATCCTCGTCCGGCCTCAGGGCCTCCTCGGGACCCGGTGAGCCGCAGCGTGGCAGAGCACAGCCCCGCCGGGGCAACTCCCGCCGCGCTCCCGGTTGTCTCGACCCGCGCTCGTCGCCTGAGTCAATTCCCGCTGGTCGCTGTCGTGGTCACAGCGATCGCCCTGACGGCGTTTCCGTTCGCCCTCGGTGATCCGTTCTGGCAGAACACCGGCGTGCTGGCGCTCACCTTCGCCATTGCCGCGACCGGATGGAACCTGATCGGCGGGTTCACGGGCCAGGTGTCCTTCGGACAAGCGGTCTTCTTCGGCGCCGGGGCCTACGCGACGGCGATGCTTGTGCGAGCTGGATGGTCGCCTTGGCCGGCGATGGCCGTCGGCTCCGCGGTGGCGGCAGCGACCGCGGTCGTGATCGGCTTCCCATGTTTCCGCCTGCGCGGCCACTACTTCGCGATCGCGACCATCGCCGCCGGCGAGATCGCCGCGGCCATAGTCCTCAACACCGAGGCGCTCGGGGCGGCGCGCGGCTTGACCATGCCCATCGAGGAAGAGTCGCTCTGGAATCTGCAGTTCTCGATCCGCGACAAGACGCCCTACTACCTGGTGGTGCTCGCGCTGTTCGGCGCGACTTCGCTCGCAGTGTGGCTGACCATCCGCGGTCGGACCGGCAGCTACCTGCGAGCCATCCGCGACGACCAAGACGCCGCCGCGGCCGCCGGCATCCCCGTCCGTCGATACAAGCTCATCGCTTTCGCCGGCTCGGGTGCGCTTACGGCGGTAGCCGGCAGCTTCTACGCCATGTACGTGCTGTTCGTCGACGCGCCCTCTACGCTCGCCCTCTCGATCTCCCTCTCCATCGCGCTGATGGCGATGCTCGGCGGCGCCGGCAGCCTGTGGGGGCCGCTCATCGGCGCCTGGACGCTAACCCTCATTCAGGAGCTCTCGCGAACGGAGCTGTCCGGTTCGGGGCGCGCCGGCGACCTGCTTCTGTTCGGAGCGGCGATCGTTGTGCTCGCCCTCTTCGAGCCCGCGGGCTTGACCGGCCTCGCCAACCGGGTGCGGCGCCTGCTCCGAAGGCGTGTGCACAGGCTCTCGGAGGAGGCGGTTTGAGCCTTCTGGCCGTCCAAGGAATCAGCCGGCGCTTCGGCGGTCTCGTCGCCGTCGACAACGTGTCGTTCGAGGTCGACGAAAGGCAGATATTCGGCGTGATCGGACCGAATGGCGCCGGCAAGAGCACGCTCTTCACGCTGCTCTCTGGCTTTGCCCGCCCAAGCGCCGGCCGTTTCTACTACCGCGGGGCAGACGTAACAGGCTGGCGCCCGGACCAAGCGGCCGCCGCGGGAGTGGCGCGCACCTTTCAGCTGATGCGGACCTTCGGCTCGATGACCGTGCTCGAGAACGTGATGGTCGGAGCGCACCTGCGGCAGCGCAGCCGCCGGCGAGCGCGAGCCGCGGCTGAAGAAGTGCTGGAGACCACGCGAATGACAGAGCTCGCTGACGTTCCCGCCTCCGGGCTCACAGCCGCCTCACGGAAACGGCTCGAGCTTGCGAGGGCCCTCGCCACGCAGCCCAAGGTGCTTCTCCTGGACGAGGTGCTCTCCGGTCTCACGCCGCGCGAGGCCGCCGAGGCGGTCCAGATCGTACGTGGCCTGCCGGATCGCGGCGTGACCACGCTGATGGTGGAGCACGTCATGGAGGTGATCATGCCCTTGTGCGACCGCGTGGTCGTGCTGCACCACGGTCGCAAGATCGGTGAGGGCCCGCCGGAGGAGGTAGCGGCCGACCCCGAGGTGGTCGAGGCCTACCTGGGAGGCGGCCGTGCTTGAGGTGAAGGCTGTACACCTCGACTACGACGGCGCCGTCGCTCTGAGGGGCGTCGACCTCGAGGTGGCGCGAGGTGAGCTCGTCGCGCTGGTCGGCTCAAACGGCGCCGGCAAGAGCTCACTCATGGCCGGCATCTCAGGGCTCCACCGGCCAATCCGCGGCAGCGTGCGGTTCGAGGGCACCGAAATATCGCGCTTGCCCGCCCACAGGGTGAGCGGTCTCGGGATCGCCCTGGTTCCGGAAGGCCGCAGGCTCTTCGCGCACCTCACGGTCATGCGCAACCTGATGCTCGGCGCCTATCGGCGCGACCGCCCCGAGCGCCGCCGCGACTTGGAACGCGTTTTCGCGCTGTTCCCGGTGCTCTCGGAACGCACGGGTCAGCCGGCAGGCACCCTCTCCGGCGGCGAGCAGCAGATGCTTGCCCTCGGCAGGGCGCTCATGGCGCGGCCGAAGCTGCTGATGCTGGACGAACCCTCGCTCGGAGTCGCTCCAAAACTCGTGGCACGCATTCTCAAGGTGCTGGGCGAGATTCGTGCCGGCGGAACGACGATTCTGCTCGTGGAGCAGGACGTGCGGGCCGCGCTCGAGATGGCTGACCGAGGCTATGTGCTGCAGAGCGGTCGCGTGGTCACCTCTGGGAACGCCAAGGAGCTGCGCGAGTCCGAGGAGGTGCGCCGTGCCTACCTGGGGATCTGATGTCCCCGAGCGAATTGGACTGCTCGTGCCCCACACCAACACGGTCATGGAGCCAGACCTGACGCGAGCGCTTGCCGGCAGCGCCTCGCTACATGTCGCCCGGATGCTGCTTTCGGACATCACGCTCGGCGCCGAGCGCCAGATGGTGGGGGGCGCCCGGGCTGCGGCGGAAGCGCTGGCAGGAGCTCGGCCGCAGGTCGCCGTGTTCGGCTGCACTTCGGCGGCCGCGGTTCTGGGTAGCACCGGAGAGAAGCAGGTGCTGGCTCAGCTGTCGAGCGTGGCTGGCTGCCCGGTCCTCTCGGTGAACGCTTGCATCGGAGGGTCTGCAGCCATCCGCGACGCGGAAGAAATAGCGCTTCTCACGCCCTACCGCGAAGAGGTCACCCGCGCTGTAGCCACGCGGTTGGAGGAGGAGGGACTGCGGGTGGTTCGCACGCGCTCCCTCGGCTTGATCGACAACCACGCCGTGGCCGATCTGCCCCTTCGCCAGATCGCACACGAAATCACCGCAATGCGCCGCGAACGTTGCGACGCCGTCGTGGTCTCGTGCACGAACCTGCGCGCGGTCGAAGCCGCGGAGCTGGCGGACACCCACGGTGGGCCGCCGATCGTGACCAGCAACTCGGCGGTCATCGAGCACCTGCGCGAATCGCTCCGCGAGCCGAGCCCGCGGTGAATGCCCGCGACGACATCCGGCTTGGTGTGGACGTGGGGGGCACATTCACGGATCTCGCCGCTCTCGTGGACGGCCGGGTAGTGACGGCGAAGGTGCCCACCACGCCGTCCGACCAAGAGTCGGGTGTGATGCGCGTCGTCGAAGCCGCCGCCCTCGAGACGGAACGGGTGAGTGCGTTCGCCCACGGCATGACGGTGGCGACCAACGTGCTACTCGAGCGCCGCGGCGCAGCCACTGCGCTGGTCACCACCGAGGGATTCCGGGACGTGCTCGAGATCGGCCGTCAGAACCGCCCGCATCTCTACGACCTGACCTGGGACCGGCCGAGGCCGCTCGTGCCGCGCAGCCTGCGGTTCACCGTCCGCGAGCGGACTGGCGCCGGAGGAGTGATCGAGCCGCTCGACGAAGACAGCGTCCGCACGGTGATCGACAATCTGGAGCGTGCGGAGGTCGACGCGGTGGCGGTCTGTCTGCTCTTCGCGTTCCTGCACCCCGAGCACGAGCAGAGGGTCGGGCAGGCGCTGCGGGAGGCGCTGCCGAATTTGCACCTCTCGCTCTCGAGCGAGGTGCTCCCTGAGTTTCGCGAGTACGAGCGTTTCTCGACAACCGCCGCCGACGCCTACCTGGCTCCGAAGCTCGCCGGCTACCTGCGCAGTCTCGCCCGGCGCGTCGAGCAGGCCAGCCTGCCCGCACCCCAGGTGATGCAATCGTCCGGCGGCGTCACGGACATCGCCAGCGCGGCGGACGCCGCCGCCACGTGCGTGCTCTCCGGTCCGGCCGGAGGGGTGGTCGGAGCGGCCTTCGCGGCCGGGCAGAGCGGATACCGCAACCTGCTCACCTTCGACATGGGAGGAACCAGCACCGACGTGGCGCCGATCGTCGACGGCGAGATCCAGACCACCACCGACGCCGTCGTGGCCGGAGTGCCGCTCAAGCACCCCATGATCGACGTGCACACCGTGAGCGCGGGGGGAGGCTCCATCGCCTACGCGGACGCCGGCGGGGCACTACACGTCGGCCCGAGATCGGCCGGCGCCGAACCAGGCCCCGCCTGCTACGGGCAAGGCGGTGAAAACGCCACGGTCACCGACGCCAACCTCTATCTCGGTTACCTCGCCGACGGGGCCGCCCTGGGAGGCGAGGTCCGGATCCAGCGCGAGCTTGCCGAGCGGGCGCTTGTGGCAGTCGGCGGCGCCCTCGGTCTCGACCCACTGGAGACCGCGCTCGGCGTCGTGCGGGTAGCCAACGCCGAGATGACACGTGCCCTACGTGTCATCTCGATCGAGCGAGGACTCGACCCGCGCGACTTTGCGCTCGTGGCCTTTGGAGGTGCCGGTGGCATGCATGCCTGCGCCCTCGCAGAGGAACTCGACATCGGCACGGTCCTCGTTCCGCGCGCTTGCGGCGTCCTGAGCGCCGTGGGCCTGGCGATCTCCGACACCCGTCGCGACTACGTCAGGTCCCTGCTCGCCGACCTCGCCGTGACGAGCGCGGACGACCTCGCGCTCGCCTTCGGCGAGCTCGAGCGGCGAGCGCGCAACGAGCTGGACGCCCATTCGACCCTCACGCGGCAGGCCGACCTGCGCTACAAGCGCCAGTCCTTCGAGCTGACCGTCCCCGTCGACGACCACAACGGGCTGCGCGAGCGCTTCCACCAAACCCATGAGCGACGCCATGGATACGCCATGCGCGAGGACCCCGTCGAGATAGTGAACGTCCGACTCGTCGCCAACCGTCCGGTCGACAAGCCGGCGCTGCGCGAGCGCGCGCCCAGTGGCGATGCGTGCACGGGAGTACGACGGGCCAACTTTGGCGGGCGCTGGGTCGAGGCGTCTGTTTACGACCGCAACTCGATGGGTGCCGGCGCGTGCGTAAAGGGTCCCGCCGTAGTCGAGTTCGCCGAAGCGACCTGCGTCGCGCCTCCCGGATGGAACGCGGTCGTCGACGACGCCGGCACGCTCGTCATGGAACGGGGATGACCGTCCACGCGATGACCGAGCACGCACCCCAGTGGCGCGGCCTCGACCCCGTGACCCTGTCTGTGCTGGTCAGCTCGCTGTCCGGCATCGCCGAGGAGATGGGCGCCTTGCTGATCCGCGGGTCGTACTCCTCGAACATCAAGGAGCGACGCGACTGCTCGGCCGCGCTGTTCGACGGGCACGGACGGATGGTCGCCCAGGCCGAGCACATTCCCGTCCATCTCGGGGCCATGCCCGAGGCGGTAGCCGCCGTGATGGCGCTCGACCCCGAACCGGGGGACGTGTTCGTCCTCAATGACCCCTACTCCGGCGGGACGCACCTCCCGGATATCACACTCGTCTCGCCCGTCGTGGTGCGAGACGCTCTCATCGGCTACGCGGTCACACGAGCCCACCACTCCGACGTCGGCGGGATGAGCCCAGGCTCGATGCCCGTGGGCTCGAGCTCCATCTACCAGGAGGGAATCATCATCCCCCCGCTCCGCCTCGTGCGAGCCGGGCGGCCTCAGCGCGACGTACTCGACCTCATCCTGGCGAACGTGCGCACGCCCGACATTCGGCGGGGCGACCTACGTGCCCAGATCGCCGCCAACCAACTCGGCGAGCGGAGAGTAGGCGAGCTCGCCGAGCGTCGCCGCGACGCGACGCTGCGGGCCGCCTTCTCCGAGGTGATCGCCTACACGGAGCGGCGCACACGCGAGGCGATCGCCGCGCTACCCAACGGAACCTACCGGGCGGATGGCGAGATCGAAGGCGACGGCCTGCACGACCGGGACATCCCGATCAAGGTCGCCGTCTCGGTGGCAGACGACCGGCTCTCGATCGACTTCCGGGGCACCTCACCCATGGTGGAGGGCAACATCAACTGTCCCCTCGCCGTAACACGGTCGGCCTGCTTCTTCGCGCTGCGGGTGCTGCTCCCCGACGACGTCCCGGCCAACGCCGGAATCTACGAGGCTCTCGACATCCAGGCCGCCGAGGGCTCACTGGTCAACGCCACCGCCCCGGCCGCCGTGGTGGCCGGCAACGTCGAAACCAGCCAGCGCCTAGCAGACACGGTCCTGCGCGCGCTCGGGGAAGCGATCGAGGTCCCCGCCGAGGGGCAAGGAACCATGAACAACCTCGTCATCGGGGGAGACGGCTGGACCTACTACGAGACCATCGGCGGCGGCCAGGGAGCGAGCCGGCGGGGACCTGGCCCCTCCGGTGTTCACGTCGGCATGAGCAACACGCTCAACACCCCCGTCGAAGCCCTGGAGCTCGAGTATCCGATGCGAGTACGCCGCTATCAGCTCGCCTACGGAACCGGCGGCGACGGGCACCACAGGGGCGGTGACGGCATCGAGCGCGCGATCGAGGTGCTCGCACCCGCCACGCTCTCGCTGCTCACCGACCGCCGCCGGCACAAGCCTCGCGGCGCGAAGGGAGGCAACACTGGGGCGGCCGGCGTCAACCTGCTCGACGGCAAGCCGCTCCCGCCCAAGGTCAGCCGCCGGCTGGAGCCCGGCCAGGTCGTGACCGTGCGTACCCCCGGAGGCGGCGGCTTCGGCAGCCCGAACGGCGGCCGCTCATGACGCCACCGGCCGCGGAAGTATCCAGCTACGCCGCCGTCCAACAGTTTCTCGAGGGGCCGTCCGGCGACTCGGCGTGGCGGACCACGTCGCCGCGGTGCTGGGCTCCTGCTACCGCGAGACGCAGGTAGAGATTCCCATCCGCCTGAACGACGGGCGAGTACGGGTCTTCCGCGGATACCGGGTGCAGCACAAGGGTGTGCGCGGGCGTTCAAGGGTGGCCTGAGATTCCACCCCGACGTCGACCTCGACGAGATGCGCGCTCTTGCCGCCCTCATGACGTGGAAGACGGCGATCACAGGCATCCCCTTCGGCGGCGCCAAGGGCGGCGTCGACTGCCCAGCCTCGGACCTGAGCGACGGCGAACTCGAACAGAGGAAGTGGTCGATCTAGGCGGGGAACTTCGGTCTAGGCGAACGAGCCTTTATGCGGGTGCTGTTCTCCGGCCGCGGCCGAGCGGCATCAAGCTCAAGCAGACCGTCTTCCATGTTTGGACGTTCCGCGACCGACTGTCCTGGCGCTGCGAGGTGTTCGTTGACGAGGGGGGCTGCGCAACAAGCAGCCGGGATCCAAACCTGAGGCACCCGATCGGCGAGAGCGGGAGCGCCCGGGTGGGCGCTCCGGCTTCAGCCTGCGGACACGGTGGCGCGCAGAGCGTCGCGTAAACCGCCGACGTCGTCCGTTGCGCGAGCTCCCAACCCTCAGCGGCGTCCTCCTACTGTTTGCTGGTCCAGGCTGAACGTCGCACCGCCAGCGGAGGCCTTCCGAATGACGTGTACCGGGACTGTCGCATTGCGCGACGAGCGAGCGTCTCCGCTTGGGCGCCACAGATGCCTGCTCAGGACGACGAGCAGGAGCGCAGGTTGAGACTGCTGCCTTTCGACGAAGCCAGCGGTCTGCAGGCGGGCGGATCGACGCGTAGCTCGCGTTCGCATCGACAAGCAGAGCGCGTCCCTGCATGTCGTTGGCGACGCTGGGCACGCCGCGATGGCCTCTGAGTCCGTGCGAGCGGGACCGCACTCGAGGCGTCGCCCGTCTTCAGCGACATGTCATCAACGCAAGGCACCGCTTGGCACCCGGCGATGACACCCGACCACCGCCCAGCCGTCGTACTCGGGCGCGTCCACGTGGAGCTGGGGGCGGGGCTTCAGGAAGCGCGGGATCCGCATCGGCGGGAGGGTAACCGGGGCGAGGTCGCCGGGGCCCCGGCTTCACCGGGGCGATGGACTCGTCCGAACCCCGCACGGTCCTCGTCGTCGAGGACGACGACGTCACGCGCGC
>JBOGXT010000454.1:0-3709 GCA_050694635.1 Thermoleophilaceae bacterium | reverse complement strand
CCGTCGAGCGCCCCGACGCGGTCCTCGAGGCCCTGCAGCCCGGAGCCGTTGCCGAGCTCCGCGCCGCCCACCCCGTCGTCCTTCACGACCACCTCCAGCTCGTCCCCCACGACGGTGACGGCGACCGTCGCCCGCGTGGCCTGTGCGTGCTTGCCGACGTTGGCGAGGCACTCGGAGACGAGGAAGTAGGCCGCGGACTCGACCTGGTCGGGCAGCCGCTTGGAGGGGACCGCGACCACCTCGACCGGCACCGCCGCGCGGCCCGCGAGGTCGTCGAGCGCTGCGGTCAGCCCGCGGTTGGTGAGCATCGCCGGGTGGATGCCGCGCGCGAGGTCGCGCAGCTCCTTCAGCGCGAGCCCCGCCTCCTCCCCGGCCGAGCGCACCAGCTCGGCCGCCGCCGGGTCTCCCTCGGCGGCGCGCTTCTCGGCCATGCGCAGGTTGAGGGAGAGCGCGACGAGCCGCTGCTGGGCGCCGTCGTGGAGGTCGCGCTCGATGCGGCGCCGCTCGGCGTCCGCGGCCTCGATGATGCGGGTGCGGGCGTCGCGCAGGTCCGACATCTCGGCGGTGAGCGCGGGGTCCTCGTTCGAGCCGAGCAGGAGCTCGGCGTAGTAGCCGTAGAAGCGCCCGAGGGCGCCGAGGGCGGGGATGCCGAGGTAGAGCACGACCGCGCCGAGCGGGACGAAGGCCAGCGCCTCGGCGAGCGAGTCCACCTTGACGAGGCCGAACAGGGCCCAGTCGACACCGTCGGGGATGGCCCAGTACCAGAGCGGCAGCGTCAGGGACGCGACGCCGAAGCTCAGCACCGTGGCCGTGACGATGAGCGAGAGCAGGCCGAACGGGAACTGGAGGAACAGGAAGGTCAGGTCCTTCCAGGTGGCGGGATCGGCGAGCCGCGCGCGGAGGCGCTCCCACCAGCCGCGCTCGGGGAGCGGGCGGTAGGGGCTCGCGATCGGGTTCCCGGTGAGCGCGGAGATGGCGCGCCGCTCGAGCTCGGCCAGCCAGCCCCAGGCGTAGACGCAGCCGATCAGGATCGGGATGCCGACGAGCGTGATGGCCAGCCCCACGCCGAGCGACAGGATCGTGACGAGAAAGGTGAACTCGACGATGCCGAGCACGCCCGCGAGGAGCAGGTAGGCGATCCGCGTGTAGGTGCGCGGGTCGATCAGATCCCTGTTGAGGCGGGCGATCACGCTTTGAAATCTAAGGCCGGTTCGACCGGCGGTCCATACGGGCAGCCGTACCGGGGAGTAGCGTGCCGCCGATGCGCCCCCCGCGCGCGGCGATCGTGTTGTCCGCAGCGGCCGCCGTGGCGGTGGCGGCGGTGGCGATCGTAGCGGCGCTGCCGAGGGAGGCGGGACCGGACGCCACGCTGGCCTTCAGCGCGCCGACCGGCATCAAGTCCTCAGAGGATGCGACGCCCCCGCGTAAGCCGGCCGCCTTCCCCCCGCGGGCGCGCGTTCGGGCGGCCCGCAACTGGCTTCGGGGGCGCGTGGGCGCGTCGTTCGCGTTGATCGACTCGCGCGGTCGTCCCTACGGGTGGGCTCCGCGGCGGCGGTATGTGACCGCCAGCGTCGTGAAGGCGATGCTGCTGGTCGCCTACCTCCGCCGGCTCGGCGGCCCGCCCGGGCCGGCCGACCGCGCGGTGCTCGGCCCGATGATCCGGTGGTCGGACAACGAGGCCGCCGACGCGATCTACGCGCGCGTCGGCGACCCGGGCATCCTCGCCCTGGCCCGGCGTGCCCACATGCGCGACCTCACGGTCGCCGGGCACTGGGGCGGCGTCTACTTCAGCGCCGAGGACCAGGCCCGCTTCTTCGGGCGCTTCGACCGGTTCGTGCCTCGCCGCGCACGGGGCTACGCGCGCCGCCTCCTCTCCTCGATCGTGCCGGCGCAACGGTGGGGGTTCTCGCGCTTCGCGGCCCGCAGGGGCTGGAAGACCTTCTTCAAGGGGGGCTGGCGGCCCACCGACTCAGGGCGCCTCGTGCACGAGGCGGCGATGTTCGAGCGCGGCGGCCGCCGGTTCTCGCTGGCGGTGCTGACGGACGGCAACCCGTCGCAGGAGTACGGGACCGCGACGCTGCGGGGCGTCGCGAAGCGGCTCTTCAAGCGCCCGCCGCGAACGCGGCCGAAGCGGGCCCGCACCTCGACGACGCGCTCCCCGCGAGGCCAGGACGAGGCCGGCTCGCCCGCGCATCGGCGTGCGGGTCTCGTCGACGTCCACCGCTTCGGCCCCGGCATCGGCCTCGACATCGCCTATGCCGGCCGCGACAACATCACCGGCCGCCGGCTGCCCGGCTACTGCGAGGCGTGGGCCCTCATGCTCGAGCCCGCTGCGCGTGACCTCGGCCGCGTCCAGCGCTACCTGCGCCGCCGCAACCGGAGCTTGGTCGTGCTCGACGCATACCGACCCGCCCGGGCCTCTCGCGCCCTCGTCCGCTGGGCCGAGCGGAGCGGCCGCGGCCACCTCGTCGGCACCTACATCGCGCGGCGCAGCCGCCACAACCTCGGCAGCGCCGTCGACCTCGCGCTCGTCCGCGCCTCGGACGGCAAGCGCCTGCGCATGGGTCGCTACGACGCCCTCGGCCCCGGCGCCCACACGCTCGACGCGAGCGGGCCCATCCTGCGCAACCGCCTGGCGCTCAAGGCCGCCATGGAGCGGTTCGGCTTCACGAACTACTGGCGCGAGTGGTGGCACTACGAGCACCGGGTGACCGGCACCACCTACCTCGACCTCCCGCTGGGCTGCGGCCGCTCCTAGGCCTGGAGGGCCACCGCGAGCAGCGCCGCCGCGGCCAGGGCGGCACCCGCCCGCACGTGGTTTAACCTGGTCCACTCGACCAGGTAGCGCGACCACAGGCGGGCGCCCTCGGAGCTGGCCGGGTCGACCCTCGCCAGCGCCTCGTTGCGCGGCACGTGGTAGCCGATGGTGAGCCCGATGTCTCCAACCAGATAGAGCGCGCCGGCGGCGACCAGGTAGCCCGCGTACGGCTCGCCGAGCTCGAACAGGCCCCAGCCGGTGAGCACGGCGCCGGCCACCCCCGTTCCGAACAGAGCGGTCATGAACGCCGGCGTTACCGCCGTGACGTTGATCGCCTGCATGGCGGCGGCGCCCTCGGGCGCCCGCAGCCGCCCGAGGCCCTGCATCACGAAGGAGGAGAAGGCGAAGAAGACGCCGCCGACCAGACCGCACCCGACCGCGGTGACGAGCGTAAGCGCGAACAGCAGACCGTCCATCACCGGCCCCCGTTCCAGACGCGCGCCGCGGCGGCGTCGCGGGCGAAGTCAGCGAAGTCGCGCGGCTCGCGGCCGAGCGCCCGCTGGACGCCGTCGGTGAGGTTGGCGTTGCGGCCGTCCAGCACCTCGCTGAACAGGTACGTCAGGAACTCGACGAGCTCGTCCGGCACGCCGAGCTCTGTCGCGCCCGCGGCGTACTCCTCCACCGAGACCGGCACGTAGCGGATCTCCCGCCCGGTCGCGCTCGCGATCTCGCCGACCGCCTGCGCGAAGGTGAGCAGCCGCGGGCCAGTCAGCTCGTAGAGCTCGCCCACGTGCCCGTCCTCCGTGAGGGACGCGACGGCGACGTCGGCGATGTCGTCGGCGTCGAGGAACGGCTCGGGCACAGAGCCGGCCGGCAGCACGACCTCGCCGTCGGCGACCGGCTCCTCGGCCCCGGTGTCCCGCACGGCGCGCTCGGCGCGCTGCGCCTCCT
>JBOGXT010000453.1:0-4688 GCA_050694635.1 Thermoleophilaceae bacterium | reverse complement strand
CCGCCGTGCAGGGCGTCGGCGCGGGCGCTGACCTGCTGCTGCGCGGAGGGACGGCCGGCCCAGCGCCCGCAGGGGCGGTCGATCTCGGGCCGGTGGCGGTCGCCTTCCGTTTCCTTCCGCCGACCGGGCTCGGGCTCTCGGTGGACGCGGGCCCCGTCAAGGGTGGCGGCTTCATCGACTTCAACGAGGCGGCCGGCCGCTACAGCGGTCTGCTGCAGCTGAAGATCGGTGAAATCGGCGTCACCGCACTCGGGCTGCTCGACACACGCCTGCCGGGCGGCCAGCAGGGGTTCGCGCTGCTCGTGGTCTTTCGTGGTCAGTTCCCGCCGATCCAGGTCGGCTTCGGCTTCGCCCTGTCGTCCGTCGGCGGGGTGCTCGCGCTCAACCGCCGCATCGACGTCGACGCGCTGCGAGCGCGCTTCGCGGCCGGTTCCGTCGGTCGGATCCTCGCCCCGGAGGACCCCGTCCGCGACGCGCCCGTGCTGTTCGCCGACCTCGGTGCGGTGTTCCCGCCGGTCGCGGGCGTGGTCGTCGTGGGACCCACCCTGCAGCTTTCCTGGGTCGAGATCGTCCGGCTGGACCTCGGCATCTTCGTCGAGCTGCCGCCGCTCAAGATCGTGCTGCTGGGCTCGGCGCGGGCCGCGATCGCGAACCCGGCCGGCGGGCGGCCGGTGCTGCAGATCCGCCTCGACATCATCGGGCTGCTCGACTTCCAGAAGAAGGTTCTGGAGTTCGACGCCGTCCTCATCGACAGCCACCTGCTCGAGATCCTCGAGCTCACCGGCGGTGCGGCGATGCGGCTGTCCTGGGGCGACGAGCCCTACGTCGTGCTGACCGTCGGCGGCTTCCACCCCGGATACTCGCCCGCTCCCCTGTCGTTCCCGCCCAGCCTGACCCGCATCGCCATGGTCCGCGGGACGCCGACCGACTTCCTGTACCTGCGCTTCGAGGGCTATTTCGCGATCACCACCAACACGCTCCAGTTCGGAGCCTCCGTGGAGCTGATCATCAACCTCGGGCCGATCAACGCGAGGGGCTTCCTGGGGTTCGACGCCCTCATCCGCTTCAAGCCGTTCGGCTTCGAGTTCGCCATCGAGGCGTCCGTGCGCGTGCGCTGGCAGGGCATCACGCTCGCGGGGGTGGAGCTGCGAGGCACGCTCACGGGGCCGGGTCCGGTCACCCTGCGCGGCCGCATCTGCTTCGAGATCCTCTGGTTCGAGATCTGCTGGGAGGAGACCTTCACGCTCGGCTCCTCGGGACGGCCCTCCGTCGCTCCCGTGGCCAGCGCGGTCGCCGCCCTCACGCCGGAGCTCGAGGATCCGGCCAACCTGGCGGCGGGCGGTGGTGACGATCCCCACGTCGCGCTCGCGCCGGACCCCGCGAGCCTTTCCCTGCCGCTCGTGCGCCCGCTGGGGCAGCTCTCGTGGAGCCAGGAACGAGCGCCGATCGACCTGCTGCTCGAGCGCTTCGAGGGAGCGCCCCTGTCGCGCCCGGAGACCTTGAGGGCGACGGGCCCGCACGTCACAGGCGCGGAGGTCGACTGGTTCGCGCCCGGCGGCTTTCTGGCCCTGTCGGATGCCGACGCGCTCAACCGACGGGCCTTCGAGCGGCTCAGCGCGGGCGTGCGGCTGGGCGTGAGCGGTGTCTCGAACGGGGGCGCAAAGACACACGACATCCAGGTCGAGCAGATCAGGGTCCCGGTGGGCGGCGTTCCGGCCTTCCTGTTCGCGCCGCCCGGCTGGCTGCTGCGCGCCGCCGACGCGAGGACCGGGGTCGTCGAGGCCGCCGCGATCGCCCCGCAGCTCGCCGTCCGCGACGAGACCTGGAGCGTCGTCGACGCCGAGGGCGCGCCGATCGCCGACGGCGTCAGCCAGGCCCAGGCCCACCAGCTCGCCCGCCATGGCGACGGCGTCGCGGTGGCCGGCACAGACCCCGTCCCGGCGATGGCCTTCTGAGGGAGCACCGGTGCCTCCGACACTCACCTTCCTCCCCTGGTCCCGCGAGCGAATCGGTGACCTTGCCGCCACGACGGTCTCGGGGCGCGCGCGTGGGCAGACCACCGTGACGCTCACGGGCACTGACGCGGGCGGCACGACCACCACCAGCGTCACCCGCACGCTCGCCTTCCTGCTCGCCGGGCCCCCCGACGTGGCCGGCCTTCAGCCCGGCGCGATCACCGCCCGCTACCCCGTGCCCGGCACGATCGACGCGGAGAGCGACAAGAGCTCCCACGTCGAGCTGGCCGAGCCCACGCTGCCCTGGCGCTACACCCCTGCCGGCAACCCCGCCTCGGGATCGGGCACGCTGCACCCGTGGCTCGCCCTCGTGGTCGGCGTGGAGGGGGACGAGCTCACTGTCGCGGGCGACCGAGTGACCCTCTCACCGGACGTCCAGCTCCTCCACGCTCTCGGCGGCGCATCCGGCGGGTTCCAGTGGGCCCACGTCCAGGTCGACGCAGCCGGACGTCGCGTGGCGCGCGTGCTCTCCGGGCGGCCCCTGGATGGCGGCGTGGACTACCTCGCCGTGCTCGTACCCGCCTTCGCCGCGACCGGGGCTTTCGCCTGGACGGGTGCCGCGCCGGTCACGCTGCCGGTCTACGACCACTGGCGCTTCCGCACCGCGATACCGCCGGGCGGGTTCCGCGACCTCGCCGAGAAGCTCCAGCCCGGAGAGGCGGATCCGAACACCGGCCGGGCGCCACTCGACTATCCGCGCGTGCCGGCCCCCGGCGACCTCGAGGTCCGCGGTGCGCTGGCCCCGATCAACTCCTCCGATGCGCAGCTGCCGAGCGCGGTCGGCACCGACCTGGGCGGGCTGCTCACCCAGAGCCACGACCCGCAGGGGCGTCCGATCGTCGGCCTGCCGCTCTACGGTGACGCCTGGCACGCCGACCCGCTGTCGAAGACCTGGGGCAGCGCGCTCAACCGCGACCCCCGCCACCGCGGCGTCGCGGGGCTCGGGCTCGAGCTGGGAATACGGCTGCAGGAGGAGCTCTCCGCCGAGGCGGCGGACCACGCGGGGGCGCTCGGCGTGGCCGCCCAACGCGTTCGTGACCTCGTCCTCGGGCTCGCCGCTTCGAGCGCCCTGTGGGACCGCCGCCTGCCCAACGACCCGTTCCGGCGGCTCTGGGTGCTCGGCCCGGCGCTGGACCGGGTCGTGACCGACGTCGGGTCGCTCGGTGAGCTCGCGACCGCCGACGACCGGGCGCTGCCCCGTGGCGTGTTCTCATCGGCCGCGCGGCGGGCGCTTCGGCCCGGGCCGGCCCGGACCGCCCTGCTCAGCGGGGGCCCGCCCGACCCACGCGACGTGGTGATCGCCGCCAACCGCTGTCCGGCTGCGCCGGTCGCCGTAAGCGATGGGGTGGAGCTCGGCGTGGACGCGGACGAGTTCGACAAGCAGCGCGAGCGCGGGCTGGCGGGCGAGCTGACCCTCGACCCGCTCGCCGAGCAGCTCGAGGCGCTGGACCTTTCCGCGATCGACCCGGAGCTGCGCGGGCACGCCGAGGAACTGCGCGCCAACCTCGTCGCCGCCGCCCGGAGCGGCCAACCGGCGCCGTACGCGCGTGGAATCGAGCTGCTCCTCGCCGCCATCGGGCTCGGCGACAAGGACGGGGAGCGCCGCGAGCGGCTCCTCGTCGCCCTGCGCGAGCTGGTCGACCGCTTCCGCGAGAGCGCGGAGCGGCCGGAGGATCTCATCGACCTGCTCGGCCAGCTCGAGGAGCCGCGCGAGGAGGAGCCCTCCTGCCGGCCCGTGGGGCTCGACGGGTTCACCGCGGGCGTGGACCGCGCGTTCGATCCGCGCCGCGACACAGGGTCCGCGCGCGTCCGGGTGCTCGCGGGCATCGACGGCCTCGATCCGGCGCAGCCGCTCGCCCCCCTCGAGGTCTGCGTCGGGCTGGACCGGCCGGTCTGGCGAGACCTCGAGAGCCAGTTCGTGGAGTGGCTGATGCCGGGCGTCGGCCAGCTTCCCGAGGACAGCGTGATCGCGCTCGAGACCAACCCGGTCTTCACCGACGCGCTGCTCGCGGGCTACAACCACCAGCTGCTCGCCGAGCTGCGCTGGCGCAACCTGCGCGCGGCGACCGGCTGCACGCCGCTGCGCGTCTTCTGGGAGCGGGCCAACACGGGGACCGGGGCGCGCGTCGACGACATCGTCGGGATCGCCGGCTGGAGCGACTCGAGCCAGCTCGGCGCTCCTTCGCACCGCCCCGGCGGCGCGGCCGCGCGCGACCTCGTGGTGGTGGTACGGGGGCAGCTCTTCCTGCGCTACCCGCGGACACTCGTCTACCTCGTCTCCGCCCTCCACGGCGGCGTGGCGAACTTCGGTCTCGACCCGGCTGCGGGCGCCACCCGCCTTCTGCCGACGTTCCAGGGCCGGATCGGCACCGACGTCACCTTCTTCGGCTTCCAGGGCCTGCCGGCCGCGTCGGTCGGCGACCACTGGGTGGTGTTCGAGGAGCCGCCCGCCGGCTTCCGCTTCTACAACGTCGGCGAGGTGACGGTGCCGTCCACCGCCAACGCGGCGGAGTTCGCCGACCTCGCCTTCGCCGACCCCATCCGCGTGCTCATCTCCGGCCAGGACCTGAGTCCATGAGCTCCGACCCCACTCCAGGCACCCGCCGGCGCGAGCTCGGAGAGGCGCTGCGCGGCGTCAACGCGTCGATCGAGGCCGCCCGGACCGTCCTGCGC
>JBOGXT010000452.1:0-3442 GCA_050694635.1 Thermoleophilaceae bacterium | reverse complement strand
GGACCCAGGCGCGGGAGAAGCCCGCCGTGCCGCTCGCCGCCGGCATCGGCGTCGCCCTGGTGGCCCTCTGGCTGATGCGCAGGAGGAGGCGCTCGTGATGGCCCGGTTCCGGCGCAAGAAGCAAGAGCGCGAGGCGCCCGAGAGCCCCAGCGACCTGAAGGGCCGCTCCTGGTTCGGCGCCCTCAAGCGCACCGGCAAGGAGTTCTCGGAGGGCAACCTCACCGACTGGGCCGCGGCGCTCACCTACTACGGCGTGCTGGCGATCTTCCCGGCGCTGATCGTGCTGGTGTCGATCCTCGGCCTGATCGGCGAGTCCGCCACCCAGCCGCTGATCGACAACCTCGGCAGCGTCGCCCCCGGCCCGGCGCAGGAGATCTTCACGAGCGCGATCGAGAACCTCGAGGGCAGCCAGGGCGCGGCCGGGGTCTTCTTCGTGATCGGCATCCTCGGCGCGATCTGGGCGGCGTCCGGCTACGTCGCCGCCTTCATGCGGGCGTCAAACGCCATCTACGACATGCCCGAGGGCCGGCCGATCTGGAAGACCCTGCCGGTGCGGGTCGGCCTGACGGTGCTGCTGATGGTGCTCACCGTCGTCAGCGTGGTCGCGGTCACCGTGACCGGCGGCCTGTCGGAGGAGGTCGGCAACCTGCTCGGCGTGGGCGACGCCGCCGTGACGGTCTGGAACATCGCCAAGTGGCCGGTGCTGCTGCTGCTCGTGAGCTTCATGTTCGCGGTGCTCTACTGGGCGGCGCCGAACGTCAAGCAGCCGGGCTTCCGCTGGATCTCGCCCGGCGGTGTGCTGGCCGTGGTCGGCTGGGTGATCGCCTCCGGGGCGTTCGCGTTCTACGTCGCCAACTTCGGCTCCTACAACGAGACGTACGGGGCTCTCGCCGGACCGATCGTGTTCCTGGTCTGGCTGTGGATCTCGAACGTGATGATCCTGGTCGGGGCGGAGTTCAACGCGGAGCTGGAGCGCTCGCGGGCCATCGAGGGGGGCATGCGCCCGGAGGACAAGGAGCCCTTCGTGGAGCCGCGCGACACGCGCAAGATCGAGAAGAGCCGACGCTGACCGGCGACGAGAAGGTCGCTCCGGCGAACGGCGCGTTCGCTGGATACGCCGAGCCGGGGGAACGGCCGGCGCTCCGCTGCTACGCCGCCCTCACCGCGCTCTTCAACGCCGGCATGGCGGCCGGGCTGATCGGCGCCCGGCGCCGCGGCCACGACCTGCCGGAGCGGATCGACGGCCGCGACCTGCTGCTGGCCGCCCGCTTCGCGGCGTCCGTGCTCACCGGGCTGACGATCTCCGACTTCCCGCAGATCGGCTACAAGGCCGCCGAGGAGCGGGGCCTGGGCGGCGAGTAGCAGGGCACCGGCCACCAATCAGCCGGGCGGCCGGGGGTGCGAGCCCCCGATGTCATTCGTCCAGCAGGAAGAACTCGAAGCCCACGTCGGGCTCGATCAGGATCTGGCTGTGGTAGGCCTGCACCCGCCGGCCGAGAGCCTCCTCCACGACGCCCTTGAAGGAGGCCGCCATGGCCTCCTGGAAGGTGAGCCGCACGCGGCGGATCATGTCGATGTGGCCGTTCTTGGCCAGGGTCCGCTCGACCGTGGTCATCGTGTCGCGCAGGATCGTGACCACGTAGCGCTCCTCGAGCATGAACGTCTTCGCGCGCGTGGGCCCGCGACCGTAGTACTCGCTGAAGAGGCGGACGATCCCGTTCGTGATCTCGGCCAGCTCGTCGCCCGCCCGCGCATGCCCCTCCGGGGCGTCTACTGATTCCACGCGGAGATACTTACACGCGCTGCTAGCCGGCGATCGCCTCGTTGCCGGCCGGATCGCCCCCCGTCTTGCCCGGCTTGGTCGCCTCGAGGAGCCGCGGGGGCAGCGCGGAGCGGAACAGCCGGCTCGCCTTGCCGAGCTTGGCCCGGCAGCGCGGGCACTCCTCCGAGATCGCCGACATCGTGGGGCTATAAACCGTGAGCCGGCAGGTCGGGCAATTCAGGTACGCCATCCCTCTCCTCCTCGTAGCGCGCCGTGGGTCCGCGCTGTACAGGGCGGATAAAGGTAGCCCAAAGGGGTACCGCCGTCAACGGAAAGGTCTGGCACTGCGCGAGTTTCGGTCCCACGACCTGTGCGTTTGCCCTCGCGGCCCTGCGGGAAGGCGAGCCGCGTGAACCTCGCCGAATGCGTCGTCATCAAGCGGGAGAACCTCTTCCTGCTCGCGCCGCGCGACGCGCGCCTGCCCGCCAGGGACGAGCACCCGCTCGGGCTGTGGTTCCGCGACTGCCGCTTCCTGTCCGTCCACGAGCTGCTCGTGGACGGCGCCCCGCCCCTCCTGCTACAGGCCTCCGACATGGACGGGGCGCGCGTCGCCCACGCGCTCGCGAACGGCGCCGCCACGCTGTCGATGCGGATCGAGCGGACGCTCGACGAGCCCGTGCGCCTGCGTGAGCGGATCGTCCTCCACAGCCACCACGACGAGGAGGTCCAGGTGGAGCTCGCCCTGCTCCTGGCCGCCGACTTCGCGCCGATGCTCGCGGTGCGGGGCCTGGTACCGAGCGCGGACCCGCGCCCGGAGGTGACCCGGGACGGCAACACGCTTCGCTTCGCCCTTCGCGGCCGCGACGACGTGCTGCGCACGACGACGGTGGAGCTGGTCACCGAGCCGGCGGCGTGCGACTGCTCGGGCCGGGCCGCCGCGCTCGCGTTCGAGATCGCGCTGCGCCCCGGCGACAGCAGCGAGGTCGAGCTCCGCTACCTCGTCGACGAGTCCGGGCCGGGGGCGACACCCGCGCGTCGGCGCCCAGCCCGCCGCCGAACGCTGGTCCGTTCCGACGACGAGCTGTTCGACCGCGTGCTGGGCCGCTCCCTCGCCGACCTCGAGCTGCTCCGCTCGGAGCTCGACGGGCGCTTCTACTACGCCGCCGGGGTCCCTTGGTTCGCCACGCTCTACGGCCGCGACAGCCTGATCGCCGCCGCGCAAACGCTCGCGTTCGCGCCGGAGATGGCCGCCGACACGCTGCGCCTTCTCAGCGAGCTGCTCGGCACCGAGCTCGACCACGCGCGCGACGAGGAGCCCGGGAAGGTGCTCCACGAGCTGCGGGTCGGCGAGCCCGCGGCGCTCGGCGAGACCCCCTTCGCCCGCTACTACGGCTCGGCCGACGGCACCCCGCTGTGGCTGTGCCTCCTCTGCGACCACGCCGACTGGTGCGGCGACTTGGAGCTCTTCCGCGAGCTGCGCCCGCAGGTCACCGCCGCACTCGCGTGGCTCGAGCGATACGGCGACCTCGACGGCGACGGCCTCGTCGAGTATCGCCGCCGCGCTCCCGGCGGTCTCGCGAACCAGGGCTGGCGCGACTCGCCGAGCGGGGTGCCCGACGCCGCGGGCCGGCCGCTCGGGCCGCCGGTCGCGCTGGTGGAGGTGCAGGGCTACGCCATCAG
>JBOGXT010000451.1:0-2344 GCA_050694635.1 Thermoleophilaceae bacterium | reverse complement strand
CTACGGGGGGACGCGGCCGGGAACGCCTCCTAACGCGGAGGGATGTTCTGGTTGCTCTGCGGTGACACCGACCCGGCTACGAGCCCCTCGCGTCGCTCAAGACGAGGACGCCGACCTCTCGCGCACGCCGAGCGGCCTCCCGGTCGCCTTCGGCCGCTGCGACGATCGAGCCCTTCATGAGGATGTGCCACTGCCGCGCGACGGCGTCGGGGTCGGCCACGCCCGCCTGCCCGGCGAACCCGCGCACCAGGCCGCGGATGGTGGCGAGGTGCTCGGTGCTCGCCAGCCGGATCGGGTGCTCGGGATCGTCGAACTCGAGCAGGACGTTGATGAACGAGCAGCCCTCGAAGTCCGGCTGCTGGAACCACTCGTCGAAGACGTCGAAGATCGCGAGCAGGCGGGCGGCACCGTCCTGGCCACGGCGGCTGGCCTCGGCGTGGAGCCACTCCATCGTCCAGCGCCGCTCGCGCTCGCGCAGGAAGGCGAGCACGAGCTCGTCCTTGGACTTGAAGTGCCGGTAGAGGCTCATCTTCGCCACGCCCGACGACTCGATGATCCGGTCCACGCCCACCGCTCGGATGCCGTGGCGGCTGAACAGGTCGTACGCCGTGTCGAGGATGCGCTCCCGAGCCGAAACCACGGGTCGAGCATAGCGGCGCACTCGGCGGCCGGCCCCTCCCCGGGGGGACAGGGAAGACCCCCCAACCGGGGGAATGCGGTGGCGGCATTTTCGCCTACCTGCTCGAGGTCTCGTTCGACCGGACGCGGTAGACCTCCACCTCTCCGCGCACGCCCTTGAGGCGGCGGCTGCCGGCGGGCGACCAGTCGTAGCCGTCGCACGCCGCGTCGCGCACGTCCTTGGACGCCACCACGCTGCCGCGCCGCGCGAACGAGGTGAGGCGCGAGGCCATGTTCACCGGACGGCCGTACCAGTCGCCGGCGCGCGGCAGCGCCTCGCCGGAGGCGACGCCGCCGCGCAGCAACGGCCGGGCGTCGTCCTCGCGCGAGCCCTCGACGAGCGCGAGCACGGTGTCGAGCACGGGCGGCGCCTCGGGCGCGACGAGCATCGCCGCGTCGCCGATCGTCTTGACGAGCCGGACCGGCGGCCGCGCGGCGTCCTCGACAAGAGCCTCGAACCCGCGCACCACCGCGCCGAGCTCCTCGGGCTCGACCTGCTCTCCCAGTTGGGTGAAGCCGACGATGTCGACGAAGCCGACCACGACCTGCTGGGCGTCCGGAAGGCGGCCGCTCTGCAGCTCGGCCTGGCCGACCACGGCCTGGCGGATCTGCTCGCGCAGGCGCAGGTTGAGCATCTGGGTCAGGGTGGGGCCGGCGAGCGGACCGAGCTCGCGCAGAGTGTCGGCGTAGCGCAGGCCCAGGTCACGCTCGGTGTCGCCGGGGCGCAGCAGAGCGGCGCCGAGGCTCGAGGTGAGGGACGCGGCGACGGCGGCCATCGCCTGGCTCATCGTGCGGGTCAGCTCGAGGAAGCCCTCGCGGTCGAGCCCCGCCTCGAGCAGCACCGCGGCGCTGCGCGCCAGCTCGACCTCCTCCTCGGTGACGACGGCGTCGTCGGGGTCCACCGCGGGGAGGCCGAGCGCGCGCCGCGCGTCGTTTAGGAAGTCGAGCTCGAGCTCCGTCTCCTCCGCCACGTCACGCTGCCGGACGCGCCGGCCCTCGCCCGCGAGCACGAGCTCGACCGGGAGCAGCGCGAGCCGGCCCCGCTCGGTGGCTTCGCGCAGCTGCTCGAGGGAGAAGCCCGCCTCCTCGAGCGTCTGAAGGAGCTCCCGGCGCGCCTCGCGTCCGCGCTCGTCGCCGGCGCCCTCGAGCAGCCCCTCCGCCTCGTAGTCGGTCGCCACCGGCACATCGTCACAAATCGCCTCGCGGCGCGCGCCCGCTCAGGATCCGCCCCCGCCGGGCCGATATCGCAAGCAGCCGGCTCGGCTGCGCGCGGACGTCTTCAGCCGTCCGGCTCCTCCCGTAGTTTCTGCGCGTGATCGCCAAGGTCGAGCCGCTTACGCCTGCGCGCGCGCTGCGCGGGCCATTCGACTACCGGCTGGCGGGAGCGCTCGAGGGCGTCGGGGTCGGCAGCATGCTGGTGGTGCCGTTTGGCCGCCGGCGGCTGCTGGGGGTGGTGGTCGACCTAGCCGAGCGCAGCGAGCTCCCGCCGGAGCGGCTCGTTCAGCCGGTCGCCGCGCTCGAGGCGGACGTCCCGGAGCCGCTGGTCAGGCTCGGCCTGTGGGTCGCGCACGAGTACGTGTCGACCCCGGCGCGCGGGCTCGCGCTCGTGCTGCCGCCCGGCACCGGGACGGGCTCCGCCCGCCCGCTGCGGCCGCGCCGCTCCTTG
>JBOGXT010000450.1:0-1959 GCA_050694635.1 Thermoleophilaceae bacterium | reverse complement strand
CGCGACCTCCACGACGGCGCCCAGCAGCGGCTGGTCTCGCTCGCCCTGACGCTGCGGATGGCGCGGGAGAGGCTGGGCCCGGCCGACGAGGACGCAGGCCGGCTGCTCGACCGCTCGCGCGAGGAGCTCGACCTCGCGCTCACCGAGCTGCGCGAGCTCGCCCGCGGCATCCACCCGGCCGTGCTCGCCGACCGCGGGCTTGGCGCGGCGGTGGCGGCTCTCGCGGACCGCGCGCCCCTGACCGTCGAGGTCCGCGAGGTGCCGGCGGAGCGGCTCCCCGAGCACATCGAGCTGACCGCGTACTTCGTGATCTCGGAGGCGCTGACGAACATCACGAAGTACGCCTCGGCGAGCCGAGCGTGGGTGACGGTGACCCAGGCCAACGGACGGCTCACGCTCGAGGTGGGCGACGACGGCGTCGGCGGCGCGGACGCCAGGCTCGGGACGGGCCTGCGGGGGCTGGCCGACCGGCTGGACGCGATCGAGGGCCGGCTCGACATCGAGTCGGAGCCGGGCCGCGGGACGACCGTCCGCGCGACGATGCCGAGTGCCTGAAGCGCGCATCCGCGCCACAGCGGGCTGATTTCATGCCGGTGCTCGTCCGTTCTGGTGAGGTCGCCGGTAGCCGAGGGCGGCCTGGACGCTCGAGGGTCGCCACGTTGCGCCGCCGCGCACCGTCGGAATGCCCTCCTCGTTCAGGGCGTCGGCGATCGACTGAAGGGTCATGCCGGCGTTTCGCATTCGCCTGATTCGGCGCTTCAGCTTTGGCTCGCTTGCGAGCGGGCTCACCACCTTCGCCCGAGCGGCGGATGTCATCTCCTCGCGGCGGGCACGTTCCCACCTGCTGACCGACTTCAGCGCATGTATGGCCGCGCGACCGGAAGCGGTGTCGGTGTCGATCGCCGGCTCGAGCGACACCAGACGGGCGCCGGTGTGCTCGACGGCGTCGAGGACGTCACCCAGGTGGGCGACGGAGGGGGAGAGGCACGTGAGTTCCGCGACCACCAGGCACGTGGCGCCACCGAGGCGCAGCTGATCGAGCGCGTACCTGAGCGAGGGGCGGCTTGTACGTCGCTGGCCGGGGGTCCGGATGTCGCGCATCAGCCCCACCAGTTGCCACCCTCGGGACGCGCAGAAGCCGTTGATCGCGGCGGCCTGCCGTCTTAGCTCGACGTCGTCGCCGGGCGTGTAGCGCCGCTCACTTGCATAGCCGAGCGCCAGCACGGCGCGGTTCTGCGTCGCCGGGTACCTCGGTTCCCGCGAGCCGTTCGCGGAAATCGATGACGGGCCGCCGGGCTCTGCTTCCTGGGTTGTTTGGGTGCGCGCGCGAAGCGCGCCCACGGTGGGTGGCATGGTGTCTCCTCCATGAGCGAGTCGTCACCCAGCGCGATCCTGCGCCGGGCACCATCGGGGGATGGCCCGGCGCGCTAGCCGGGACGCTCGGGGAGGGCCAGCACGACCAGCGACAGGCGGGCCGTGCACGGCCGCAGAAGCCTGGACCAGCGGCACGAAGCCGTCAGCAGGAGAATGCAGCAGAGTGCGCCCAGCGCCGCGGCGCCCGGTGCCGTCGCGCTCGCCGACGCACCGCCGCCGGATGCGGCCAGCGGCGCCTGGTGCGGAGGTGGCGATTCAGCCGGCCTCGGCGGTGGCGGTTCGTGGGCCCCGAGGTAGGCGATGGTCGGTGCGGTAAGGCATGCGGTCGCGCACACGCCCGTCGCCGGGTTCGCGGGGAAGACCTCTCCCGCCACCCGGAAGACCTGCGCCGGCGGGCTCACCCCGACCTCTGGAAGGTCCACCCGAGTCAGGAGACCGGCGACGCCGCCGTCTCCTGCGGTGTGCGCGAGCGTGCCGGGCGTCGCCGGAGCGGGCGGCTGAGCAATGCCCGTCGCGAGCCGGCCGGCAGGCTCCTCAGCCGTGGCGGAGCCCTCCGCCAGTAGCACGAGCCCGGGACCGCCGGAA
>JBOGXT010000449.1:0-6614 GCA_050694635.1 Thermoleophilaceae bacterium | reverse complement strand
CCCCCGAACTCCGCCGCCAGATCCGCCTCGAGACCTCATAGATGCCGGGCGCGCTCGTCAAGCACGTCGGCTCCGTCGAGTCCACCACTCGCGCCCACACGCATACGCTTGTCGTCCCTGCGGGCGGCGTTGCGGCGGGCAACACGATCCTCCTCGGCTTCACCACCAACGACTGGATCAATCGTGTGATCGAAGTCGACGACGACCGCGGCAACACCTGGGCGGAGGACATCCGGGACGCTACGGAGTCGGGCACCTACAAGGTGTGCTCCCGCATCTTCCACTGCCACGTCACGACCGCCCTCCAAGCGGGCGACGAGATCACGATCAGCATCGACCCGACCGGGGACCCGAAATCCTGCGCCGCGTGGGCCGACGAGTTCTCAGGCATCCTCACCCTCGCGGCGCTCGATCAGACAGGCGCAGGGCATGGCGGGTCAACCGAGCCGGCGTCCGAGCTGGTCACCACGCTCCATGCGGACGAGGTCGTCTGGGGCGTGATCGGCTGTAACGGCCCCGCGACGATCGAATACACCGCTAGCGACTGGGTCGAGCGCACTCAGGTCGGATCCACAGTCGACGACGACCGCCAGACCCGCTGTGCCTACAAGATTCTCACGGCCGAGGGGGTACACGGCAGCGCAGGAACGATCGCGTTCCTAACCAGCCCGCAGCGCTGGGTCGCGCTGATTGCCACCTACAAGGCAACCGCTGCGGGAGGCGGGCCCACGATCACGACGAGCAGCCTCGACGAGGCCGCCGTGGGCGAAGTCTATGCCGAACAGCTCGAGGCCACTGGCGGGACGCCGCCCCTCAGCTGGAGCATCATCGCCGGCACGCTTCCAGCGGGTCTCTCCCTTGCTGCCGCGACTGGGGCAATCGCGGGGACGCCCACCACAGTCGGGGCAGCTTCCTTCACCGCCCGCGCCACCGACGACGTCGCCCTAACCGACGAGCAGGATCTCTCCATCACGGTCGCCGTCGCACCCTGGACGAGCGCGCGGCGGGCCTCCTACGAAGCTCGCGTCGGCTGGGAGAAGACCGTGGTCGGCGGGTTCACGATCGGGGTTTCCCTCATCGGTGGCGAGGACGGAATAGGCGGCTCGGCCTACTCGTCCGACTTCATCGGCCCAGAGGACGACATCTCCCGCGACCTGCGCGCCTTCACTCTCCGACTCGGACGAGACGACCACGACCAGCCGATGCGCGAGGGCTCGGCCTCGCTGACTCTCCGCGACGAATACGACAACGGCGCGAAGAATGGCAAGTACAACCCGAAGAACGAGGACTCTCCTCTCGCTGGGAAACTCCTTCCGCTTCGGCCAGTTCGCCTTAGCGCCACTCTCGACTCCGCTCACGCGGTCTTCTTTGGCTTCACGCGCACAGGCGAGGCGCGCCCCGGTCCGCGCCGCGGAACAGCGCAGCTCGAGCTCGTCGACCTCTTCGTCTGGCTTGAGCGCGCCCACCCCATCATCTCGGCGACGGGGCAGACGACCACGGGCACGGCAATCGGCCTCATCCTCGACGCCGCGAGATGGACGGAGCCCGCGATGCGCCGCCTCGCCGTCGGCGACACGATCCCCGACTTCTCCTCCGACGGCTCCGACACTGCCCTTGCGTTGATCGCGAGGCTGCTCGAGACCGAGCGTGGCGTCTTTTTCATCGACAAGGACGGCGTCGCTGTCTACGAGGAGCGCAACGCTTGGGCGCTCAAGACGAAGCGCGCCGCGATCATCAGCGAGATGCGGGCGCTCGGTCCCGGCTTCAGCCTTGACATTGTCCGCAACCGGGCGCGCGTGACGCGTGAGGGCGGCGTCCAGCAGGAGTACGTCGGTCAAGCTAGCGCGGACGAGTTCGGCTTCGCCGACCACTCCGAGATCACCACGCCCTACCTGGCGTCGGACGAGCAGGCGCTCAACCTCGCTACCTACCTTGTGAACCGCACGAAGGACCCGATCGGGCCACTGTGGCAGCTCGAGATCGACGCGCGCAGCCCGGAACTCCTCGACGCCATCCTCACCATCCGGCCCCAAGACTGGATCGAAGTCGTCCAGGCGCCGAGCGGCACCGCTGGCGATTACATCGTCGAACAGATCGTCGAGGAACTCGACGAGCGCGGCTTACACAAGGCGACGTACACGCTCTCGGAACGTCCCGTCTCCCGACCTTTCACGATCGGCACGTCGGTGATCGGCGGGCTCGACGTCCTCATCTACTAGGGGGCGCCGATACTTGGCTCGTGGGCCATTCGACAGCCTCGACGTCGTGAGAACCGCAGGAGCGACAGCGGAAGACTGGACCGCTTGCGTGGCCGCGGAGCACGAGCTGGAGATTGGCGGGCCGGTTGTCGCTTCGATCGCCATTGATGTGGTGGACGCGCTCATAGCGAGCGAGAGGACGACCGAGTCCCATAGCCATAACGAGTCGATGTTCCAAGATGTGTATCCGCCAAGGCTGTCGTCTCTCGCGGTAACCCATGGCCGCATATGGATGGTCATCACTGATAGCGAGAACGACGTATCCATCAGAGTTTCGGACTCGCCCACCTTTCCAAAGCGGATGCTCCGGTCCGCGAGCGTAGCTTTTCCGATGATGGCCCCTGCGATAGCGCACATGCTCACCCGCGAGCAGACCGCGTCGGAGATCCGTATCACGCGCGAGGTTAGTTGTCTCCCCGCAACCGCAATGGCAAAGACCCGACGGATTCGGAGGCTCTAAGGAATGGGCCCTTCGTGGTGGCACGCCCCATATTCTACAGTCCGCCCCGGTGGACTTATGTGTGAGAGAGGGGCTTAGTTATGGCCTTCACGGTCGTCGTGGACAAGAGCCAGGGCGACATTTTTACCGAGGCGATGTGGGACACGATGATCCGAGACAACCTGAACAAGGGCGTCATCCGCCCGATCGCCGAGGTCTCGCTCGCGAGCCCAGCGGCGACCATCGACTTCACGAGCATCGCCGCCGACTGGGCGCATCTGCTCATCGCTTGGCTGGCCCGCTCCGACGTGGCGGCGAACTCCGCCAACCTCGTCCTGCGATTCAATAACGACGCCGGCGCGAACTACGACAGCCAGAACATTTCCGGCACCGGGACGACAGCCGCCGCAGGCGAGTCGCTCGCCACTACCAGCGGAATCGTCGGGCAGATACCTGGAGCCTCCGCGCTTGCCAATCAGTTCGGCGGCGGGCTCGTCATCATCCCGCACTACACGAACGCGGTCGCGCGCAAGGTCGGGCTGGGGATGGCACAACTCGGCTGGAACGTGACGACCGGCTCGTTACGCTTCATGCTTTCGGGCACCATGTGGCGCTCCGCTCCCGCTATCTCGCGGATCACGTTCTTCCCCAGCGCAAGCAACTTCGTCGCAGATAGCCGCGTGACGCTCTATGGCATGGGAGGGATCTAAGACATGGGACGGAAGCGCGTCGTCGTCGACTGCTCGCTCGTCGGGGGCCTCACTAGCGAGACCCGTGAGCGGATGAAGGCCGAGGCGGCGGAAGCGTTCGCGCGCGGAGTCGCGGAGAACGACGAGGACATGGTTGCTGCTGCCCGCCGGGCCGTGGAGAAGCTGACTGCGGCGGAGGCAGAAGGCCCCGCCGTCGTGGTCGAGGACTTCACGGCTGAGGAGGAGGCGGCCCGCGATGCCGAGGAGACGGAAGCAGTCGCACGCGCGAAGGCAGAGGAGCAGGGACGCAAGGAGATGGCCGCGCTCGTGAAGAAGCTCGAGGCTGGCACCGCGAGCCCCGAGGAGCAGGGAGCCGCTCTCGCGCGCCTTCTCCGCGGCGCGGGTCAGTAGCCGCACGCCCCCGGTCGCGGCTCAGGCGGGGCATCCTACGCGCGTATACGGGCTCTCTGTGTGAGGGCGTGCGCATTCCGCGCCTCCGCTCGCTGACATAGGGCGAGAAACGCCGCCGATACTTGGCCGTGGCACTCCGCCGAGACCCGTTCGCCCCTAAGCCCGCCCGTGTCCGCCGCTCCCTCTGGCGGATCCGCCGCGCGTTGAGCAAGACCGAGCGCGAGCGAGATGCCGCCGATGGTTGTGATCTCGACTTCAAGAGGGAACCGCCCACCACGGACGCCGAGCTCGAGAGGCTGCTCGACCCGGAACAGGAGGAGGGCTAGCGGTGCCGCGCGACCTAGGCATCGCCGCCCGTCTCCGCCGCGACGGCCTGCGCGTCCGCGAGGTGAGCGGCTGGCAAACTCGCGGCGACTCCTCCTTCTTCCCCCGCGGCTTCGTCAACCATCACACCGCCGGGGCTTCCCGCTCCGCTGGCGTCCATCCCTCGCTCGGCATCCTCATCAACGGCCGCTCCGACCTCCCCGGCCCCCTCTGTCAGGTATCGCTCGACTACGAGGGCGTCGTCTACGTGATCGCCGCAGGGCGCGCCAACCACGCAGGCATCCCCGACGGCGGCGCCTGGCGGGGCCTCACCGGCAATACGTCCGCCTGGGGCTTGGAGATCGAGCACCCCGGCACCTTCCCTCTTGAGCCAGAGCGGTACGAGCTCGCCGCCCGCGTCCACGCCGCCCTCATCCGCGGCACCGTCGACGAGAGCAAGGTCGGCCAGCACTGGGAGTGGGCGCCCTCCCGCAAGATCGACCTGTTCTCACCCAGGACACTCGACCCCGACCACTTCCGGTCTCGGGTCGCCCATCACCTCGCGAACCCAGGAGAGGAGGCAGACGACTTGCCCGACCCGAAAGACATCTGGACCTATGACATCCCCGGCGGCAAAGCGCTCGGCGACTTACAGGCGCAGACGCATGTTCGCCGTCAGACGCTCGCGCTCGGCCGCCTCGAAGCCGCCGTGGCGCAGCTCTTGAAGCAGTCCGGCGTCGACGTCGACGAGGAGGCATTGGCCGCAGCGGTGCTCGAAGGGCTGAGCCCGCAAGCGATCGCCGCCGCCATCGGCCCCGACGTGGCGGAGCAGGTAGCGGCCGAGCTCGGGCGGCGCCTGCGGAGCTGAGGCCGTGAATGCTCCTCACCTGGCTCACCGGCCTGCTGGCCCAGTTGGAACCGTCGATGGGGTGGGCGGACTTCGCCCTTCGCGGCGGCGCCTACGGGCTGCTCCTGATCGTCTTCTGGATGCTCGTCACGAAGCGCCTCGTCTTCGGGTGGGCCTACATGGAGCTGCGGGAGGATCGGGACTACTGGCGACGGATCGCACTCGATGGGCTTCGGGTGGGCGAGCGGGCGGTGCAGCTCGTGAAGGAGACGACCCGGCCGTGACCTTGTTGCAC
This sequence comes from Thermoleophilaceae bacterium, assembly GCA_050694635.1. Classification (GTDB taxonomy): domain Bacteria; phylum Actinomycetota; class Thermoleophilia; order Solirubrobacterales; family Thermoleophilaceae; genus JACVRW01. The sequence goes on along the minus strand of JBOGXT010000449.1, from coordinate 1,372 downwards.
CGTCTCTGGCGACGGTTGCGTGGGCGGGTGCTCGTCCCCGTCGAGGACACCGCGAGCGCGAAGGCCGAGGCGGAACGAAGGCTGGAAGCGTTGAGGGCGACGGTCCGTGTGCTCGAGCGGCGGCGATGATCGACACGAACACCGTCGAGATCGTGTGGACGCTGGCCGCACTCGCCGGCCTGCTCGTCCAAACGGTCCTGCTCGTCGATGCCTGGCGGAACCTGCGGGCCGTCTATCACTACGGCCCCATCGCGAACGGGGCCAAGCGCGCGATCGTGTGGCAGCACATCCGGGCGGGCGGCGGCTTCCTCTTCATGCACACCGCGTTCGTCGCCCTCGGCCTCAGAGCCGTGTTCCAGCCGGACGCGGCCACACCCATGACGACAGGACGCCTCATCTCCGTCGGGCTCCTGATCGCCGCCTCCGTGATGCTCGTCCTCATCGGCCTCGACGAATGGCGAGTCAGATCCAAGCTCCGTCAACGAAAGGAGATACCGTGACCACCCATCCCAACACCACCGCCGGCGGGCTCGCCGGGGCGATCGGCATCCTGATCGTCTTCGCCCTCGGCGAGGCCGGAGTCGACGTCAGCCCCGAGCTGGCGGCTGCCATCTCCACCGTCTGCGCCACCGTCGTCCTCTTCATCGGCCGCCGCTTCGGAGGGCAGTCGACGTGAACCTCGATCTCAGTACAGCCGCTCTCGTCGCTATCGCCGTCGCACTATGGGTCGCCCTCTTCGAAGGCTGGCCCGCCTTCTGAGCGAAGCCCAAACCGATCAGTGCTAGAGACAGTCGCGCGCGTCCTGCTCTAGCGCTCCCTGATCGCTTCGATCTTCGCATAGTGGATCACGTACAGCATCGACCGGCCCGCGGCGAGCGGGTCGTACCGCGCTGAGCCCATCCTCACACGAAGACGGCCCGTCCACGGATTGAAGCCGAGAACCCGCCGCGCCTTCCGGTTGTAGCTCGAGTCTCGGCCGTCGTGCGTGCCGACCCACAGCATCCGGCGGGTCAAGACGACGGCGCCCATCACTTGCCCGGGCAGCCTGCGCGACCACAGCTTCCGGCCGCGGCGGCTCCACGAGCTCAGGCGGTTGTCGCCCCACCCGTTCGCGCACCACACCCGCGTTCGTGTGGCGGCGCACTCGGGGTAGCCGATGCCCCAGCCGGTTCGGCGCACCCAGGCGCGGCGGCCCGTCCGGGCGTTCAGCGCGTAGAGCAGCCCCGCCTTCGTGTGGACATACAGCCGGCGGCCGACCGAGTTCGTAGCCGCGTAGATGCCCCCGGTGACGCGCCGTTGCCAGACGCGCCGGCCCCAGGGAGTGAACGCACGCAACGGCCGCCGCGCCTGGGTGCGCCGGACCGGCCGCGGG
>JBOGXT010000448.1:0-3548 GCA_050694635.1 Thermoleophilaceae bacterium | reverse complement strand
GTGCAGGTCCACGCGGCCGCGGGCGCGGCGGCGCTGGATGACGGAGAACTGGCCGCCCCCGAAGGTGCCCGTCTGGAGGTTCGCCGCCCGACCCTCGCTCGTTAGCGTGACCGAACCGCGGCGGGCGTCGATCTTGACCCCGACGGGCAGCTCTCCCCCGCCCTCCTCGAGCGTCCGCCAGCGGCCGCCCGGCACCTTGAAGCGGATCCGGCCGCGCGGCTCGGCCACCACGCTGCTGGCGAAGTCGGGCGCCAGCTCCGGCAGCTCGAGCTTCGCGCGCGGCTCGGCCGGCGCCGCCTTGGTCGTGAAGCTGCCGCTCGGGCCGATGCTCGTGCCGGCGTCGTTGGTGGCCACGACGCGGAACTTGTAGGTGGTACCTGGCTCGAGCTCACCGACGTTGGCGGTCACCTTGACCGAGTCGGCCGAGCTGCCGGCGGCGAACAGCGCGGTCTTGCGGTCGAAGCTCCCCCCGACGCCGTATTCGAAGAGGTAGTCCGTGGTCTGCGAGTTGGCCTGCACGTAGGCCCGCAGCCGCGCCGAGGTCGGGCCGACCTCGTCGGCCGAGGCGCCGCCGACGCCGGGCGCCACCGTCACCCGCGCCACCTGGCCCGAGCCCCGATTCTCGGTGAACCACATGTTCCCGTCGGGGCCGGGCGCGATGAACCACGGGCCCTGGTCGAGCGTGAGCCCGTCGCCGTGCTCGGTCACCTGGCCGGCGGTGGTGATACGCCCGAGCTTGCCCGGGTCGCCGGACTGCGTGAACCAGAGAGCCCCGTCGCTGCCCGCGGCGATGCCCGTCGGCTCCATGTCGGGTGTGAGGCCGGCCGTGAACTCCGTGATCTCGCCGGAGGTCTTGATGCGGCCGATCGCGCCGGGGTCGCCCAGCTCGGTGAACCAGAGCTTGCCGTCGGGGCCCGCTGTGATGTCGGTGGGGCTCATGTCAGGCGTGAGCCCGTCGGTGAACTCCGTGATCTCGCCGGCGGTGGTGATCCGGCCGATGCGACCGGGGTCAGCCGCCTCGGTGAACCAGAGGTTTCCGTCCGGGCCGGCGGCGATCGCGCTGGGCTCGCTGCTCGGCGTGAGCCCCTGGGTGAACTCGGTGATCACGCCGTCGGGCGTGATGCGCCCGATGACGGCGGGCGTGCGCATGACGAACCAGAGGTTGCCGTCGGGACCCGCCGTTATGTCCCAGGGCTCGCCGATGGAGAGACCGGTCGTGAACTCGGTCACGTCCCCCGCGGGCGTGATCCGGGCGATCGCGCCGCCGCCGCTCGACTCGGCCACCCACAGGTTCCCGTCGGGGCCGAGCGCGATCCCCTTCGGGCGGCCCTTCGTGAGGCCGGCCGAGAACTCGGTTACCACCCCGTCGGGGGTGATCCGCCCGACGGCGTCGCGGTTGTCCTCGGTGAACCAGACGTTGCCGTCGGGTCCCGCGGCGATGCCCCAGGCGCCGTTGCCGCTCGTGAGGCCGGCCGAGAACTCGGTGATCACCGGATGGGCCGCCGCCGTGCCCGTTCCGGTAGCGAGGAGCACCGCCACGAGCACGCTGAGGAAAGTGACGGGTACGCGCACAACATCTGTTTCGGCATCGGGTCCGCCGGGCGTGATGGGCAATTCGTCCGTTCACCGATTGGTCACCTGAGCAGGGAGTTGTCGGTCTACGGTGCCGTCATGGCCTCCACCGCTTCCGCCCATGGGCTGGCCAGGCTGGTCGGCCGCGCGCCCGACTTCGGCGAGCTCTACGGGCTGCTGCGCCGGGCGGGGCGCAACGTCGAGCTCTCGACCGCCGTGCTCCGGGCGCTGATGCGCGCGTGGCCCGACGGGATCGAGAAGCGCGTGGAGCTGGTCGAGCTCGAGCACGACAACGACGCGGTGACGCACGACATCGTGCACCACCTGCACCTGCGCCTGGCCGTGCCGTTCGAGCGCAGCGACGTGCTGGCGCTCGCCACCGGTGTGGACGACGTGGTCGACTTCGCCGAGGAGGCGGGCGACTTCCTCGGCCTCTACCGCGTGGAGGCGCCGATGGACCAGGCCATCGCGCTCGCCGACACGCTTGCCGCGGCGGGTCGTGAGGTCGCGGCCTCGCTGGCCTCGCTGGAGGACCTGCCCGCCGCGCAGCACCACCTGCGCGAGATCAAGCGGCTCGAGCACGAGGGCGACCGGCTGCTGCGCGAGGGCCTGACCGCGCTCTTCGACGGCGGCGTGGACCCGATGATCGTGATCCGCTGGAAGGACATCTTCGAGCGGATCGAGGACGGGATCGACGCCTGCGACCGCGTGGCGCACCTCCTGCGCGGCATCTCCGTCAAGCAGGCATGAGCTCGCCGTGGACGGCCACCCGGTTGCGGCCGGCGTCCTTGGCCGAATAGAGCGCGAGGTCGGCGCTCCGGAGCAGGTCCTCCGAGCCCGGCGTCGGACGAGGAGCCGGACGTCGAGATGGTGGCGACGGTCGCGCAGCGCTACGGCCCCGAGCTGTTGGGATGAGCCGCCTCGCAACGCACGCCGACACGGAGCGGTCGATCAAGCAGCCGCCAGCGCCGGCTGGGCGGAATCGGCGGGTACCAGCCGCGCGTAGGGCCGCCCACGGCGGCTGATCCTGATCTCGTCCCCGGCTGCGGCGCGCTCGAGGCAGTAGCCGAAGTGGTTGCGGAACTGGTGGCAGCCGACATCGACGGCGGACGGAGTAGGAGTGGAGCTGAGGGGACTCGAACCCCTGGCCCCCTGAATGCCATTCAGGTGCTCTTCCAACTGAGCTACAGCCCCAGAAAGGTCGAAATCTGCCGCAAGATTAACGCACGCCCGCTGCCCGTTGAGGGTGGGAACGACCCGTAGCGAGATCTGCCTGCGATTCACCGCTAGTGCGCTGGGCAGCAGGTAGCAGCGGTCAAGGGCGCCGCAGTAGACGGCGAGCAAGTCGATCTCGTCCTCGGAGTAGGAGGCACGATGCTGCCCGCTGAATGTGAGGCAATAGGTCTGCAGGCTCACCGTGATGACGGCTCCGCAGCGGCGATCTTCATCTCGGCTATCGCGCCTTTCCGGTTCGAGTCCATCGCGAACACATGTTCGCACGCCTCCCGGACGGACTCAGCCGACGCTGCGGGCCGGGGCCTCGCCCCAGAGCTGTTCCAGGCGGTAGTACTCGCGGGCTTCGGGCGTGAAGATGTGCGCCACCACGTCGAGGTAGTCGAGCAGGATCCAGCGGGCCTCCCGGTCGCCCTCGGTTCGGCGGGGTAGCAGGCGCTCGGCGGCGTGCTTCAGCTCCTCGTAGATGGCGTCGTGGATCGCCTTCGTCTGGCGCTCGGTGTTGCCCGAGCAGATCACGAAGAAGTCCGTGTAGGAGACGATCCCGCGCAGATCGATCACGCGGATGTCGATCGCCTTGCGGTCTGACGCAACCCCGGCAATCCGCTCGGCGAGCGCGGTCGAATCGAACTCGGGCGCGTTCACGCGCTTACCGCCTTCACCTCGGCGCGGTAGAGCTCGTGGGACGCGATGTACTCCTCGACGGCAGGCGGCACCAGGTAGCGGATCGGCCGGCCCTCGCG
>JBOGXT010000447.1:0-2486 GCA_050694635.1 Thermoleophilaceae bacterium | reverse complement strand
GCTCGCCGGTCATCGGGTTCATCGGCTCGCCGTGGGCCACGTGGCCGCCCTCGAGCTCACGCGCCTCCGGCACGGGGTCGCCGAGGAAGACGCGGAACACCATACGGAAGGCGTAGAAGGCGGTCAGTAAGGCGGCGAGGTAGCCGAGCACGGCCAGCACAACGAAGCCCGAGCCGCGTTCGATCGCGAAGGCGAGGATCTCGTCCTTCGAGAAGAAGCCCGACATGAGCGGGGCGCCGGCCAGCGCCAGCGCGCCGATCGTGAACGTGATGAACGTGAACGGCATCGCCTTGCGAAAGCCGCCCATCCGGTCGAGGTCCTGGACGCCCGCCATCGCCCCGATCACCGACCCGGCTCCCATGAACAGCAGCGCCTTGAAAAACGCGTGCGTCATGAGGTGGAAGAGGCCGGCGCCGTAGGCCGCCACCGACACGCCGAGCACCATGTAGCCGATCTGCGAGATCGTGGAGTAGGCGATGACCCGCTTCAGGTCGGTCACCACGAGCGCCACCGTCGCGGCGAAGATCAGCGTCGCCGTACCGATGATCGCGCTGACGTCCGCGGCGGTCGGCGCCAGCTCGAAGAGCGGGTGCATTCGGGCGATCAGGTAGACGCCCGCGGTCACCATCGTCGCGGCGTGGATCAGCGCCGAGACCGGGGTGGGGCCCTCCATGGCGTCCGGCAGCCAGGTGTGTAGCGGTAGCTGTGCGGACTTGGCGAAGGCGCCGACCAAGATCAACAGGCACGCCGCCACCAACGTGCCGTCGTCGGGCGAGAAGGCCTCCTCGGCGCCGGCGAACACGCCCGCGTAGTCGAGCGAGCCCGTCTCGTTCAGCAGCAGGAAGGTGGCGATCACCAGGCCCACGTCGCCGACCACGTTGATCACGAACGCCTTGATGCCGGCGTAGGTGGCTGTGGAGCGCCGGTACCAGAAGGAGATCAGCAGGTAGGACGCGGCGCCGACGAACGCCCAGCCCACGATCAGCAGCACGAAGTTCGCCGCCAGGACCAGCAGCAGCATCGAGAAGACGAAGTAGTTGAGGTAGGCGAAGTAGCGCGCGTAGCCGCGGTCGCTGCCCATGTACGCCACCGAGTAGACGTGGATCAAGAAGGACACGCCGCTCACCACGAGGCACATGAACACCGAGAGCGGGTCGACCAGGATCGAGAGGTCTGCGCGAAAGTCGGCCGTCGCGGCGTAGGTCCAGGCGGAGTCGACGTGCGCCTCCGCGTCGACCTTGTCGAGGGCCCCCAACGACGCGAGGAAGGAGCCGAAGATGGCGGCGCTCGCGATCCAGCCCGGGAGGCGGCCGGGCAGCATCCGCCACCCGAGCGAGACGACCAGCATGCCCGCCAGCGGGAAGGCGAGGATCAGCCAGCCGTAGCCGGTCGCGCTCAACCGCGCAGCTCCGACATCTCGTCGATGTCGATCGGCAGCCGCCGCCGGTACATCGCGACGATGATCCCGAGGCCGATCACGACCTCACAGGCCGCGATCACCATCACGATCAGCGCGAACACCTGGCCCGCCTCGCCGCCGTGCATGCGCGAGAAGGCGATCAGGGCGAGGTTGCCGGCGTTCAGCATCAGCTCGAGGCAGAGCAGCACCACCAGCGGGTTGCGGCGGCTCATCACGCCGGCGGCTCCGATCGCGAAGATGAAGGCGGAGAGGACGAGGTACCAGGCGATGTCCATTAGGCCTCCAGTCCTCGCCGCCGCCGCGCCAGCACCACCGCCCCCACCGCGGCGACCAGCAGCAGGTAGGACGCCGCCTCGAACGGGACCAGGAACCGCGTCAGCAGCAGCTGGCCGATCGCCTCGGGCGAGCCGAAGCCGGCCCCGACGTCGGCGCCGGTCGTGTCGAGCGCCTCGAGGCCGCTGGCCACGAACGCGATGCAGAGCTCGACGCTCACGGCGGCCGCGAAGATCGGCCCGAACACGCCGATGGCTCCCCCCTCGGGGCGCAGCGGCTCGTCCGAGCCGCCGATGTAGGCGACCACGAAGATGTAGAGCACCATCACCGCGCCCGCGTAGACCACCACCTGGGCCGCGGCCAGGAACTCGGCGTGGAGCAGCAGGAACAGCACCGCCAGGGCGACCAGGTGCGCCACCAGGGCCAGCACCGAGTAGAACGGGTTGCGCAGGATTACGACGCCGAGCGCGCCGGCCAAGGCGCCGATGCCCGCGAGGAAGAATAGGACCTGCTCGAACCACATGGCGGGCCTACTCGCCCTCCCGCCGCAGCGGCGTGTGCTCGGGCGGGTCGGCGAGCAGCATCTCCTTGGTGAAGATGAGGTCGCTGCGGCGGTAGTCGGCCAGCTCGTAGTCGTTGCCCATCGTGATCGCGTCGAACGGGCACGCGACCTCGCAGTAGCCGCAGAAGATGCAGCGCGTCATGTTGATCTCGTAGACGGCGGCGTAGCGTTCGCCGGCGGACACCTGGTTCTCGGGCGTGTTCTCGGCCGCCACCACGCGGATGCAGTCGG
>JBOGXT010000446.1:0-3263 GCA_050694635.1 Thermoleophilaceae bacterium | reverse complement strand
CGAATACAATGACCCCTCTCCCGGGCGCGTAGCTCAGCGGGAGAGCGCTCGCCTCACACGCGAGAGGTCGCTGGTTCGAACCCAGCCGCGCCCATCGGAAGAAGCCCTGCTACGGCGGGGTTTTTTGTGAGCGTTCAGCCCCTGGCCTAGGCTCGATCTCGCTCAGACCACGGCCACGGGCCTGTCGGTCTTCAAGCCGGGCGGTGCGCGCGGGAGCAAACGGCGCCGGGAGCCGATTCAGCGCGAGACCCTGGCGGTGAAAAGATGAGGCGCATGCGCAAACTCATCAACTCGACTTACATCACCCTCGACGGGGTGGTCGAGGGGCCGCACCTGTGGCCGTCGCTCGGCCGTCCCAGCGACGAGCGCACCGGGCAGATCCAGACGGACCTGCTCCTGTCCTGTGACGCGCTCGTGATGGGCCGGCACACCTACGACGGCTTCGCGCCGGTCTGGCCGACCCGCTCGGGCGACCCCTACTCCGACCACATCAACACCATGCCGAAGTACGTGGTCTCCACGACGCTGAAAGACCCAGAGTGGACCAACACCCAGGTAATCGACGGGGATGTCGCCGCCGAGATCACCCGGCTCAAGGAGAGCCCGGGCAAGGACATCGTGCAGTACGGCTTCGGGGCGGTCTCGCGGCTGCTGCTCGAGCACGGCCTGCTCGACGAGCTGCACCTGTGGGTGCATCCGCTGATCGTGGGCACCGGCGAGCCGAGCGACCTGCTGTCGGCGCCGCCCCCGCGGTCGGCTTCGAGCTGGCGGACACGACGACGCTCAGCAACGGGATCGTGATCCTCAGCTACGAGGCACCGGCGCGTGCATGAAGTACGCGAGCTTGATCAAGAAGCTCGCGCTGCCGCCCGCGTTCATCGCGCCGACACGGCTGACCTACGAGGATCTCGTCGCCCGGGCGATCTCGCGCGCCGACCTGCACGACGACGTTCGCGGCATCAACGCAAGCATCGCGCTGATCCAGGCCACGCGAGGCGGTGGCTGGCCGACCGAACCCGTCACCGAGGAGTTCGACTTCGTCGATCTTGTCTGGCACGAGCTCGAGTTCCGAGACGGAATCTCCTTCACCTACGCCGTCTACGACACGGACGGCGGCTACCTCGGCTGCTGCTACCTCTACCCGATGGGGCGCCGCACGGAGCTCACCGAGAAGCTCCTCGCCTACGACGTCGACGTGAGCTGGTGGGTAACTCCCGACGCCTACGAGCGCGGCTACTACCGGAAGCTCTGTCGCGCCCTGGCGCACTGGCTCATCGAGCAGTTCCCCTTCGACCAGCCCTACTACTCCAACGCCGAGATTCCGGGATGAGCGCCCGCGCGCCGGTCCCCTGCGACTACGACGCCCGGCCGGGACGGATGGCCTCGCCCGCGAGGTCCTTCGCCGCCATGGCGCCCGCGCCGACGTGCACGCGGCGGTCGCCTCGCGCTTCGTGGCCGAGAAGATGCTCCCTGTGCTCGACGTCGGCTGCGGCGAGGGCGAGCTGGCGCGACATCTTCCGGCCGGCGCCTGGGTCGGCGTCGACTCCTCACCCGCGATGGTGGCCGGCGCACCGGCCGGGGCGCGACTGGGAGAGGCCGACTCCCTGCCCTTCGAGAGCGGCTCGTTCGGTGGTGTCGCCCTGCTCTGCGTTCTCTACCACCTGGAGGACCCGGCCGGCGCGCTGGCCGAGGCGCGACGCGTGGGACGCGAAGGCGCCCTCGTCGCGGTCGCGGCGCCCAGTCGCCATGACTCGCCGGAGCTCGCATTCGCGCTGGGACGCCGCACGCTCACGTTCGATGCCGAGCTCGGCCCCCGGGCTTATGGCCGAGCATTTCGAGGACGTCGAGGCGGATCGCTGGGACCTGCCGCTCCTCGCCCTCCCGGATCGCGACGCGGTCCGGGACTACTTGATCGGCAAGGGCACCGAGGCGTCGTTGGCAGCGGACGCGGCGGCGAAGGTCGAGCTCCCGCTCACGGTGACCAAGCGCGGGGCGCTGGTCTGGGGCAGGGTCACGGAAGCGTGATGAGCGACCGGCGATGAACGACACTCCCCCCGCCGACGCCGTCCCAGGGCCCTCGCCGAACCCCGACCTGCGCTCGCTCGACCGGCTCGTCGGCACCTGGGAGCTCTCCGGGGACAGCGAGGGGACCGTCACCTACTCCTGGATGGAGGGCGGGTTCAATCCTAATCCAGAACGTCGACATGAGACTGTTCGGCCACGAGGTCAAGGCGATCGAGGTGATCGGCCACCTGCAGCCCTTCGGCGAGTCCCCGAGCGAGGACATCCGGTCCCGCGCCTACGACAGCGCCGGCAACACCCTCGACTATGCCTACGAAGTCGAAGGCGACACGCTCACGATCTGCGGCGGCGAGCGTGGCTCCCCGGCGTTCCACAAAGGAACCTTCAGCCACGACGGCAACACCAACGCCGGCGAATGGGTCTACCCCGACGGCTGCGGCTACAAGTCCACCATGACGCGCGTCGCCTAACGCGAGCGCGCCACCCCAACCGCGCCACAACGACCCCGACTGTCCGCTCTTCGCACTCTCAGCCCGCGGCGGTGGCGATTAGCGCGCGGTCCTGCTCGCCGGCGCTTCTCCTGATCGCGCCTGGCGAGACGCCGATAGTGCGTTTGAAGGCGCGACTGAAGGCGGCCTCGGAGCGGTAGCCGAGCCGGTCGGCGAGCTGGCCGATCGTGGCGCCCTCGTCCTCCAGCGCGGCTACCGCGACCTGCATGCGCCAGCGGGCGACGTAGGTCATCACCGGCTCGCCGACGAGCTCGGTGAAGCGGGCGGCGAACGCCGAGCGCGACATCGCCAGCTCGTGGGCCAGGGAGGCGACGGTCCAGTTCCGGGCGGGGTCGCGATGGATGTGTGAGATGGCGCGCCCGATCTGGGGGTCCTGGAGCGCTCCCAGCCAGCCCCGCTGCGCGGCCGGGTCGCTCTCCATCCAGGCCCGGATCGCCTGGATCACGAGGATGTCCCCGAGGCGCGTGATCACGGCCTCGCCGCCGGGCCGGAGCTCGGCGGCCTCGGAGGCCATCAGCCGCAGCACGCTCTGCATCCACTCCAGCCGGGGCGAGCTGGAAGCTTCGATGTGGATCGTGCTCGGCAGGATCTCGATCAGGTTGCCGGCGGCAGGGTGCGCGAAGCGCACGGCCCCGCAGATCAGGCCGGTGGGCGCGCCACCCTCGCCGTGGCGAAGGACCTCGTAGCGATCGCTGACGGCCTCGCGCTCGAGGTCGAGAATCCCCGGCGCAG
>JBOGXT010000445.1:0-1508 GCA_050694635.1 Thermoleophilaceae bacterium | reverse complement strand
ACGATGAGCCACGCCCGCCTGAAGACGAAAGCGGCCGCCTACGCGGCGTACGCGGCCGAGGCCGCCTGGACAGAATCGCACCCGTTCTGCCCCTGCCTCCTGTTCCTCACCACCACCGAGGCGCGGGCGCTCGCGTTCCTTCGGCTGATGCACGCTCTGGTGGAGAAGCGGCGTCGCTACAGCTACCGGCGGGAGGGGTGGTTGGACTGGTTCACCGCCGCGGCATGCCCGCACGCGCGCGAGTCGGAGCGGGCACTCGCAGAGGCCTGTTGGGATGACCTCGCGCTCGCAGGTGGAGGCCTCACCCTCGTCGAGGGCCTTGAGCGGGCGCGGGCACCGTACGACGCCGCCCGCGCCACGAAGGAAGCGACCGAGCGCGCGCTCGAGTTGGAGCGGGACCGCCTGCACAGCGACGCGGATGCGTGGCGTGCGTATCTGCAGGAGAAGCGGCTGTATCTGCGCGACGAGCAGCTGGCCGAGTTCGGCACGGACGGCGCGGCCGCGCTGCAGCTGCTGCTGCACCTCACGAAGCAAATGGACGCGATGGAGCAGGCCGCGTTCGCGGTAGTCGCACGCCAACTCGCCGACGACCCGCTCGAAGCAGAGCTAGCACAGGACTCGCCGCTGCCGACACCGCGCGAGTTGTGCGCTGTCGCCGCACTTGCCGACCGGTACCGGGCGATGCAGCAGACCCGGATCGACGACCTCGCTCGCAGACATGGGGAGGGGCCGTCGCTGCGCCGCTACCGGCGCGAGCTCGCCGGCGGCGAGCTGCTCGACCAGTTCGCCTGGGACGGCCTCGACGCGCGAGCAAAACAAGACGGCGAACGACGCGACGAGCAAGAACGGCTGCGCATCTCCTACCTCGACCGGCGCGAGCGCGAAGCCCGCCAGCGCAAACGCGAAGCCGGAATCGCGGCCCGGCTCACCCACGGCCACGCCGCGCTCTACCCGGTGATCGACCGGGAACGGCTGCGCATCTGTCCCAGCTGCGACGAAGTCGTCTACCCGCCGAAACCGCAGCGCTCAACCTCCGGCTACACCGCCCAACGCTACGAGGAGCCGCCCCGCTGCCACTTCTGCGGCAACTCCACAGACTTCGCCTCGTGGGATCCCGCCCGCGCCCCCGAGGTGGAACACGGCCGGGCCGGCGCCGACTTGACGTTCGCCGAGATCGCTGGCTCCATGGACTCCGAGCCTGGCAATCGAGGGAGGGGCCAGTGATGCGCGTCTGCCTATACCAGCGGATCTCGACCGACGAGGACCACCAGCCAACCTCGCTCAAAACGCAGCGGGAACGGCTCGAGCGCTACTGCGAGGCGATGGAGGACTGGCGCATCGTCGCCGCCTACGAAGACCAAGCCTCCGGCACCAGCCTCGACCGTCCCGGCCTCCAACAAGCACTCGATCTCGCGCGCGAGAAGCGAATCGACCTGCTGCTCGTCTACCGCGTCGACCGCCTCTCCCGCAAAGTGCGTCAGCTCGCGAGCTTGTGCGAGGAACTCGAC
>JBOGXT010000444.1:0-3143 GCA_050694635.1 Thermoleophilaceae bacterium | reverse complement strand
GCCCTGGCGCAGCGCGCTCGCCAACGCAGCGCTCGCCCTCGAGTGCCGCGGCGTGGCGCCGCGCGAGGCGCGGCGCCGGGCGGAGCCGCTGTTCGAGCGCTTCGGCCTCGCCGAGTTCGAGCGCGTGCGCCCGGCCGAGCTGTCCGGGGGCATGCGCCAGCGCGTCGCCTTTCTGCGCACCCTGCTCCCGGGGCGGCCGGTGCTGCTCCTCGACGAGCCGTTCGGCGCGCTCGACTCCATCACGCGCGCCTCGATGCGGGAGTGGCTCGCCGAGGCGCTCACCCAGGAGCCGCGCACCGTCCTGCTCGTCACGCACGACGTGGAGGAGGCGATCTTCCTGGCCGACCGGGTCGCCGTACTCTCGCCCCGGCCGGGCCGGGTGCTGGCCGAGCTCGACGTCGAGCTCCCCCGCCCACGCTCGACCACCGACCCGGGCTTCGTCCAACTGAAGCGCGAGACGCTGGAGGCACTGCGATCGTGAGGTGGCTGCTTGCAGCGCTGCTGCTCGGCCTGTTCGTGCTGGCCTGGCAGGGAGTCGCCTCGCTCGAGTCGGTCGACGACCTGCTGGTGGCCTCTCCCGTCGAGACCGCCGAGGCGCTCTGGGACGAGTTCGACCTGCTTTCCGACAACGCGCTCGTCACGCTCTCCGAGGTGCTGCTCGGGCTGGCCGTGGCGGTCCCCCTCGGGGTCCTGCTCGCAGTGGCCATGCACCTCGTGCGCCCCCTGCGCGACGCCGCCTACCCGCTGCTGGTCGCCTCGCAGGCGATCCCGATCGTCGTGCTCGCCCCGATCTTCGTGCTGGCCTTCGACTACGGCATCGGCCCAAAGGTGGCGATCGTGGCGCTGATCTGCTTCCTGCCCATCACCGTGAACCTGCTCGACGGCCTCCGTTCGGTCCCGCCCGAGCTCCTCAAGCTGATGCGCAGCCTCGGCGCATCGCGCCTGCGCAGTCTGCGCTCCGTGGAGCTCCCGGCCGCGCTGCCCTATCTCTTCAGCGGCCTCAAGATCGCCGCGACGGTCTCGGTGATCGGGGCCGTCTTCGGCGAGTGGGCCGGCGCCGACGAGGGCCTCGGCCGGCTCGTGCTGCTCGCCAACAACCAGCTTCAGACGCCCCGCGTTTACGCCGGGACCGTCCTGCTCACCCTGATGGCGGTGGGCCTGTTCCTCGCGGTCGTGGTCGCAGAGCGGCTCGCCTGCCCCTGGACGCGAAAGGAAAAGCTCGTATGAAGCTGTGCGTTGCACTCCTCTGCGCCGTCGCCCTGCTGGCGGCCGGCTGCGGCGAGAAGGAGGACGTGCTCGAGCCGTCGGGCTCGAAGCGCGTCGAGCTGATGCTCGACTACTTCCCGAACGCCGACCACGCCGGCGTCTACGCCGCCCAGGCGGGCGGCCACTTCGAGCAGGCCGGGCTGGACGTGGAGATCCGCGAGCCGCCCGACCCGGCGGCGCCGATCAAGCAGGTGGCCGCCGGCAGGGTCGACCTCGCCATCTCATACGAGCCAGAGGTGCTGCGGGCGCGCGATCAGGGCCTCAACGTGGTGAGCGTCGGGGCCGTCGTTCGCGAGCCGCTCACCTCGATCATCTCGCTGCCCGAGGCGAAGATCGACAGCCCGCGCGACCTGAGGGGCAAGACCGTGGGCACCGCCGGGATCGACTACCAGTCCGCCTACCTGCAGACGATCCTGCGCGAGGCCGGCGTGCCGGCCGACTCGGTAAGGGAGCGCAACGTCGGGTTCAGCCTCACGCCGGCGCTGCTCACCGGGCGCGTCGACGCCGTGCTGGGCGGGTTCTGGAACTACGAGGGCACCGAGTTGCGGATGCGCGGCCGGCGCCCGCGCATCATCCGGATGGAGGACGCGGGCGTGCCGACCTACAACGAGCTGGTCCTGGTGGCAAACGAGGACGCGCTCGAGCGCGACGGCGACAAGATCCGCGCGTTCATCGGCGCGCTCTCGCGCGGATCGCGCGACCTGAGGCGCGACCCCGACAAGGCGATCGAGGGCCTGCTCGAGGCCAACCCGGACCTCGACCCGGAGCTGCAGCGCGCCGTGGTGGAGGTGACGCTGCCGCTGTTCCTGCCGCCGCCCGACAAGCCGTTCGGCTGGCAGGATCCCGCCGACTGGGACGCCTTCGCCGCCTGGATGCAAGACAACGAGCTGCTCGAGAAACCGCCCGACGCGCGCGGCGCGTACGACAACGGACTGTTGCCCGGATCCGGCCTGTGAGGCGCGCGGTCTGGATCGGCGAGGACGACATCTGGCGCCGCATCTCGGTCGAGACGGACTTCGAGGTCCCCGAGGACGAGCGCGACTCGGTCGGCGGGATGGAGGGCGGCAGCGCCTCGCTCGACCTCGAGCCCGACGCCCGGCTAGCGCTGGCGCTCGTCCAGGTCCAGCGACAGCGAGTTGATGCAGTAGCGCTGGCCGTCCGGCCCCGGGCCGTCCGGGAAGACGTGCCCGAGGTGGCTCCCGCAGCGGGCGCAGGTGACCTCCGTGCGGGTCATCCCGAGGCTGTGGTCGGCATGCAGCTCCACGGCGTCCGCCACCGCGGGCTCGGTGAAGCTCGGCCAGCCGGTGCCCGAGTCGAACTTGGCGTCGGAGCGAAACAGCTCGTTGCCGCACGCGCCGCAGCGGTAGACGCCGTCCGCCTTCGAGTAGGTGTACGCGCCCGTGAACGGCGGCTCGGTGCCCTTCTCGCGCAGCACGTGGTACCGGTCGCCGGACAGCTCCTCACGCCACTCCTGCTCGCTCTTCGCGATCTTCTCTGTCATGCCTCAAAGGTACCGACGGTGCAGCGCGTACATCCCGGCCAGCGCCGCGTGCTCCTCGTACCGGGCGAAGAAGGCGCGCACCTCGTCCTCGGTCGCCCGGCGGCCCAGGCCGGCGAGGATCCCGACCAGCTTCAGGTAGGAGACGTCGAGCGCCGGGATCATGTCGTCGCGCCCCTGGCCCTCGAAGGCGAGCATCTCGATCGTCCAGTTGCCGATGTTCGGGATCGCCAGCAGGCGCCGCCAGGCGGGCTCGTGCTCGGCGAGGTCGGCCCGGCCCGAGGCCACCTCGCGCGCGGCCTTGATCAGCGCGATCGAGCGCTTCGGCGCGAGGCCGCAGGCGTCGAGCTCCGCCGGCGAGCGGCCGGCGAGCCAGGCC
>JBOGXT010000443.1:0-3724 GCA_050694635.1 Thermoleophilaceae bacterium | reverse complement strand
GGGCGTCCAGGTACGGGGTGTCGGACTGGGTGGCGATGGCGCGGCGAGTCGCGCCGCTCAGGGCCGCCGGGGATCGTCCGGCCGGCGCGGCGCGGCCGGATCGGAGATCGGCCGGGTGGGATCGTCTTCGGCGGGCGGCGGGCCGGCACCCGGCCCAGGCTGGTCGCCCCGCTCCCGCGGCCGCGTCTCGAGCGCCAGCGAGATGTGGGCGTAACCCAGCACCGCGCCGACCACCATCAGGGCCGAGCCCGACAGCGCCAGCCAGATGCCGATGTCCTTATCCGGCCCGGGGCCGATCACGGCCGGCGGATCGTTGACGATCTGCGACAGGACCACCAACACCGTGAAGATCGCCACGGCCAGGGACAGCCCGGGCGACACAGCCGGCTTCACCAGCCCCAACCCCCCGGCGAGCGAGGCGATCGTGGCCAGCGCCAGCAGCACCAGAAGCAGGTCGAGGAACTCGAAGATCGTGAAGCCGGTGAAGGTCTCGTACCAGTCGAGGAACAGGCTCACGATCAGCAGCACGGCGCCGACAGCGGCCACGAGCGGCCCGACCGCCAGTTGCGTCTGTCTGGGCACGGCGTTCACCTCACGACGAAGTTGACGAGCTTGCCGGGCACGACGATCGCCTTGACGATCTGCCTCCCGTTCAGGCGAGCGGCGAGCTTACCGGAGCCGCGTGCGATCTCCTCGAGCTGCTCGCGCGACGCCCGCGCGGGCGCCGCCACGCGGTCCACGAGCTTGCCGTTCAGCTGCACGACCAGCTGGATCTCGTCCCGCGCGAGGAGCGCCGGGTCCGCCTCCGGCCAGGGCTGCTCCCACACCCGCGCCCCCGTGATCGATTCGTACACCTCCGACCCCAGATGCGGCGCGAACGGGAAGATCAGCGAGCCGGCGGTGGCGATCGCGAAGCGCACGTGCGAGGCCGGGGACGACTCCCGCTGGCGGTACACCTCGTTGACGAGCTCCATGACGGCCGCGATCGCGGTGTTGAAGCCGAAGCTCGTCTGCATGTCGCGCGTGACGCGGTCGATCGCCCAGTGCGCCTTGCGGAGCAGCGGCGAGGGATCGCCGTCCGGCTCCGCGCCGCCCTCGGGCGCCTGCCTGGCGGCGGTCCAGAGCCGCGACAGGAAGCGGTGCACTCCGCCCACACCGGAGTCCGACCAGTCGGCGTCCTTCTCGGGCGGGCCGATGAAGAGGATGTAGCAGCGCGCCGTGTCCGCGCCGTAGCGCTCGACGATCTCCTGCGGCGAGACCACGTTGCCCTTGGACTTGGACATCTTGTCGCCGTCGCGCAGGATCATCCCCTGCGTGAAGAGCCGGGCGAACGGCTCCTGCACGTCGAGGTAGCCCATGTCCGCCAGCGCCTTGACGAAGAAGCGCGCGTACAGCAGGTGCAGGATCGCGTGCTCGACGCCGCCGATGTACTGGTCGACCGCCATCCAGCGCTCCAGCACCGCGGGGTCGAACGGCGCGTGGTCGTTGCGCGGGTCGCAGTAGCGCAGGAAGTACCAGGCCGAGTCGACGAAGGTGTCCATCGTGTCGGTCTCGCGCCGCGCCTGGCCGCCGCAGCCGGGACATGTCGTGTTGACCCACTCCTCCGCCGCGGCCAGCGGCGAGAGGCCCTTCGGCGCGTAGTCGCGCACGTCGGGGAGCTCGACCGGCAGCTGGTCGTCGGGCACCGGCAGCATGCCGCAGGCGTCGCAGTAGAGGATCGGGATCGGGCAGCCCCAGTAGCGCTGCCGCGAGAGCAGCCAGTCGCGCAGCCGGTAGCTGACCGCGCGCCGGCCCTTGTCCTCGGACTCGAGCCAGTCGAGGATCTGGTCGTAGGCCTCGCGGTTGTGCATTCCGTCGAACTGCCCGGAGTTCACCATCGGGCCGTCGTCCGTGCAGGGCAGGTCGCCACACTCGATCACCCGCACGATCGGCAGGTCGAACGCCCCGGCGAACTCGTGGTCGCGCTCGTCGTGCCCGGGCACGGCCATGATCGCGCCGGTGCCGTACTCCATCAGCACGTAGTCGGCCACGAACATCGGGATCTGCTCGCCGGTGACCGGGTTGGTGACCGTGCGCCCGAGCGGCACACCGGTCTTGCGCTTGTGCTCCGAGCCGCGCTCCTCGACCGACTCGGTGAGCGCGTGGTTCACGTACGCGTGCACCTCGGGCGAGTCGTTTAAGCGGAAGACGTCGGGGTGCTCGGGCGCCATGACGAAGAAGGTGGCGCCGAAGAGCGTGTCCGGCCGCGTGGTGAAGACCGGGTAGTCGATCCCGAGCTCCTCGCAGCGAAAGACGACCTCGGCGCCCTCCGAGCGGCCGATCCAGTTCTCCTGCATCGTCACCACGTGCGGAGGCCACTCGATCGTCCGCATGTCCTCCAGCAGCCGGTCGGCGTACTCGGTGATCCGGAAGAACCACTGCTCGAGCTGCCTCGCCTCGACCTCGGTCCCGCAGCGCTCGCAGCGGCCGTCGATCACCTGCTCGTTGGCCAGCACGGTGGCGTCCTTGGGGCACCACTTCACCGCCGCCTCCTTGCGGTAGGCGAGGCCCCGCTCGAACAGGCGCAGGAAGATCCACTGGGTCCAGCGGTAGTAGCTCGGCTCGTGGGTGGCGAACTCGCGCGTCCAGTCGATCGACACGCCCCACGAGCGGAAGTCCCGCCGGAACAGGGCGATCGACTCCTCGGTCGACTCGCGCGGGTGCTGCCCCGTCCTGATCGCGTGGTTCTCGGCCGGCAGCCCGAAGGCGTCGTAGCCCATCGGGTGCAGGACGCGGTGACCCGTGCGGCGCCAGTAGTGCGCGATCGCGTCGCCCAGCGAGTAGTTCTTCAGGTGCCCGATGTGCGGCTCCCCGCTCGTGTACGGGAGCATCTCGAGCACGTAGCCCTTCGGCCGCTCGTCGGGCTCGTTCGACACCTCCCAGGTGCGCTCGTCGGCCCACACTCGCTGCCACTTGGGCTCGATCGTGCTGGGGTCGTACCGGTCCATGCTGGACGGCAAGGGTACAGTCGCCCCGGCCGGTCTCAGCGCCGCCGCCGGCCCCACCCGCCCGCCGCGCGGCTCCAGACCTCCACCGTCGCCCTTCAGTTGCCGACGAGACGCGTGGCTGTCGCCTTCCACGAAGCGGTGACCATAGCTCCGGCCCGCAGTTTGAGCCGCTCGGCGGAGTCGCGTGTGATCTCCGCGGCGAGCGGCTGCGGGCCGGCCAGGCTCACCCGGACCCGGTTACCGACCGTCGTGATCGAGACGATCTCCGCGGTGAGGCGGTTCTGGGGGGAACCGTGGGGCGGGTCGCTGGCCGGCTCGAGCGCGATCTCCCAGGGGTAGACGCTCACCGCGACGGGGCCTTCGCCGGCGTCGGTGGTGGCGACCGTCCCCCCGCCGTCGAGCTCGACCCTGGTGAGCCCGTCCGGTCCGCGGCGCGCGGTGCCCGTGAGCACGATCGCCCCGGTGAAGTCGGCGACGAAGGCCGAGCGCGGCGCGGCCGCCAGCTCGCTGGGCGTGCCCTCCTGCACGACTCGGCCGGCGTCGACTATCCCCACGCGATCGCCCAGTTGGGCCGCCTCCGAGAAGTCGTGCGTTACGAGCAGGGCGGGCGCCTCCGTGTCGCGCAGGACACCGGCCAGCTCGCGAGCCGCGCCCGCGCGGGTGCGCGCGTCGAGCGCGGAGAGCGGCTCGTCCAGCAGCAGCACATGCGGTCTCCGGGCCAGCGCCCGCGCCAGCGC
>JBOGXT010000442.1:0-1671 GCA_050694635.1 Thermoleophilaceae bacterium | reverse complement strand
GCGCTGGCGCGGTCGAGTGCGTTGCCGCTGATCGGCCGTTCGCTGCCGTCGTCGTCGCCGCCGGCCGCGCCGGCGATGGCGACGCCGCCGATGGCGAGCGCGGCGATCACGGTCCCTGCAATGAGTACGCCCTTCAGCCTGTCGGTCATGACACTCGAAACCTACCCGCGCTACCTGAGATGGCCCTGAGGCGGGGCCAGCTCGCGCAGCCGAGCCGCCAGCCGGGCCGCGTGATCGGCTGCCGACCTGACGTTTCCGAGGTCGGCCACGCCGCGCAGGTCCCGCAGGCGGGCGTCGAGCTCGCGCAGCCCGGCCGGATCGAGCACGTGGGCGATCCGGTCGCGGATCCACTCGAGCGTGGCCACGTCGCCGGTCACGCCCTCGCGGTCGCCCGCCGCCGCGTGCACGAGAACCCGGCTGGCCCAGAGGTCGAAGCGGTCGAGATCGACGGCGGGAACCGGCCGGTGCCGGAGCTCGAGATCGAGGCCCGCCTGTGCGGTGTCGATGGCGGCCAGCGCGGCTCGGAGCGGCCTGCGCGCGCGGACCGCGCGGCCGAGCCGCTCGAGCGCGCGGTCCATCTGGGCGCGGAGCATGGGCGGCACCTGTCCCGTCCGCAGCCCATGCCAGTCCGCCTTCATGCGCCGCAGCGTTGCCGACGACGCCTTCCAGTCCTCGGCCCTCGCGGAGCCAAGGATGCCGATCGCGCTCGCCCCAAGACGCTCGACCGCGGCGGGCGGCGGACCGGGCAGCGCATCCGTCGGCACCGCGAGCGCCAGCGCCTCGAGGTCGCCCTTCGAACCGGTCGAGAACTCGCCGTAGCCGGGCGCGAAGGTCTTGTCCTCGTGGGTGCCGTCCAGGTGCAGCTCGTCGGTGACGATCCCGCCCTCGAGGCGGCCGCGCGGGCCGGTCACCGTCCGGCCGGTCGCCTTGACGCTGACCTCCTCGAAGATGATCCCGGGGACGTTCTCGGGCCGGAACACGTCTCCGACCCGCGGCTGTCCCGGCATGATCATGGCCGCCGGTCCCTCCCTGCCCGCGAGCCACGTGCCCTCCGTGTCCTCGATGGTGCCGTGCGCGTAGTTGAACACGTCCTCGCCCAGGTACCAGACCGATCCATCGTCCGCCTGCGCGTACCAGTCGAGCGCCACCTCCTCGATGCGCCCGCCGAGGAAGGCGACGTACTGCGAGGCGAGCGCCTTCACCTCACGCCCGCCGAGGTCGATCGTCTTGGCGCCGGGAAGCAGCGTCGTCTCCACGCGCAGCGGAACGCCCTCGACGTTTCCGAGCAGGATCGCCGACCTGAGCTTGGCGATCGGGAAGAGCGGGTTGGTGACCTGCGTCGGGTTCGAGAAGGACGGCTCGACCAGATCGACCCGCCGCGCCCTGGGAGCGCAGCCGCGGCCGCTGTAGGTGCCGCAGACGTCCGCCGCCTGTGCGCTGCGCGGCGCCGCCGCGGGGGTCGAGTCCTTCGCCGCGGCCCCGCACCCGCTGCCCGCGAAGGCGGCGCCGAGGATCACCGCGACGGAGCCGAGCGTGCGTGTCGATCTACCGGTCATGGCGGCCACCGTACGCGGCCTAGCTGAGGCCCGCCTGAGGCCGCGGCGGTCCGTCCGGGAGCCAGATCCGCACGACCGCCCCATCACCCCCCACGATGCCCGCGCGCCCGCCGTG
>JBOGXT010000441.1:0-1873 GCA_050694635.1 Thermoleophilaceae bacterium | reverse complement strand
CGCGACCTCGGCAAGCTCAAGACCTGGGCCCAGGCGATTGCCGCTGGGGTGGGCGGCTTCGCGGCGGCGGGGGCATGGGACGACTCGGCCGCGTGGTGGGCGCTGCTCGTCGCGCTCGTCCTCACCTGGGTCAGCGGGCTCGACTACGCCCGGGAGGCCCCGGCGCTGTTCAGGCGCCGAGCGGTCGTCTAGCCACTAGGTCGCTTCCGCGTACCCGAGCTCGCGGAACGTCCGCGAGAGACCGAACACCACGCTGGCGACGATCGCCACGCCTCCCATCGCCATCAGCGTGGTGCCGCCGCTCGAAGCGTCGATGAGCACGCCGCCCGCCAGCATCCCCAGCGGCTGGAGGCCCACGGTGACCGTGCGGGAGACGCTGCTGACGCGACCGAGCAGCTCGTCGGGCGTGATAAGCGCGCGAAGCGTCATGTAGGACACGAGCTGGACGGCGAGGGCCGCGCCGATGAGGAACGTGGCCACGAGGTAGACGAGCGACACCGTCGTCACCGCCGTCACGACCAGGGACGCGCCGATCACGACGCTGCAGACGAGCATCCGCAGACCGACGCGGGCACGGCCGAGGCGGCCGCCCAGCAGCGATCCGAGCAGGTACCCGAGCGACCAGGTGCTGCCCGCGAAGCCGAAGAGCTCGGGCCCGTAGCCCCGGTCGATCGTGATGTAGTAGCTGAGCGCCGGAATGAGCGCCGCCGTCGCCATTGCGATGACCGAGAAGTACGAGATGATCGTGCGGAGCACGAAGTGGCCCCAGACGAAGCGGATTCCTTCCTTGATGTCCGTGAGGATGTGCGGCATCTCGCCGGGGCGCTCGGCTCGAAGCGGGCGGCGGACCAGCGCCAGCGACGCTGCCGAGACGGCGAAGGACACCGCGTCGATCGCGAGGGTCGTCGGCGCGCCGACCACTGCCACCAGCACGCCGGCGATCGCGGGACCGACGATGAAAGGGACGCTGAGCGTCGCCTCCAGGTAGCTGTTCGCGCGGGCGAGGTGTTCACGGCCGACCAGGTTGGGCACGGCGCTGGCGAAGGCCGCGTCCGAGAGCACGCGCAGCGCATTGATCGGAACGGTGACGATCAGGACGACGGCCATCGTCGGCCACCCGATCCAGAAGGAGACCGGAATCGCGGCCGTCAAAGCGGTCCGGCCGATGTCGGACCAGAGCATCAGGCGACGGCGGTCCCAGCGATCCGCGAGTGCTCCAGCGGGCAGCCCGAGCACCAGGTTGGGCAGGAACTGAAGGGCTCCGACGAGGCCCATGAGCGCGCCCGAGCCGGTCAGGAAGAGCACGAGCAGCGGCATCGCCGTCAAGGTGACGGCGTCCCCGAGCGCAGAGACACCCTGCCCGCCGAGCACGAGCTGGAAGTCGCGGTTCGCGCGCAGACGGGGCGACTGCGCGGGCTCGGGCCGCGGCTCGGCGCCCGAAGGCTCGTCGTGGGCGATGGTCACGGAGCGGCGACGAGTGTAGAACGTCGGCAGTGGCGATAGAACCCCCGCCCTCCTTCGTCTCCTTTCCGCAGCCCAGGACGGCCGACGAGCGCGGGAGGGTCATGGTGGGCGGCGACCTCGAGCCAGGGACGCTGCTGGCCGCGTACCGGTCGGGTCTCTTTCCGATGCGCCAGCCGAGCGGCGAGCTCACCTGGTGGTCGCCCCACCCGCGGGCAATCCTCACCGTCGACGCGCTGCACGTCAGCGATTCGCTGCGCCGCTCGTGCCGCCGCTTCGAGATCAGTGTCGACACGGCCTTTGCCGACGTTGTCGACGGGTGCGCCGTTCGCGGCCCGGAGGAGTACTACTGGATCACGCCGGAGATCCGCCAGGCTGCGCTGCGCCTCCACGAGCTCGGCTGGGCTCACAG
>JBOGXT010000440.1:0-1732 GCA_050694635.1 Thermoleophilaceae bacterium | reverse complement strand
GTGCCGCACACCGCCAGGCGCTCGTCCTCGCGCAGCGCGCTGGCGAGCAGTCGCACGACGTCGTCGGACACGAGCCCGTCAATGACGGCGAGGCGCACGCGGCCGCGGCGGCCGCAGAACGGCGGGTCGGGCTCGAAGTCGTAGTGCATCTGCGCGGCGGTCGCCTCGGCGAGCTTGCCGTTGACCGCCCACTCGGCCAACAGCGCGACGCCGCCGTCTGCCTCCAACATCGAGGGGGCGACGTCGAGGACGCGAAAGCCGCCGCCGCCGTCCCAGCCCACGTCCTCGCTGACGCCGCCGGGGTCCTCGCCGCGCGCCACCTTCGTCAGACGCGGGACGGCGTAGGTCTCCAGTGTCTCCCGCGAGCGCTCGATACCTACCCAGCGCCGCCCGAGTTTGTGCGCGACCGCGGCGGTGCTGGCGCTCCCCAGGAAGCAGTCGAGCACGTACTCGCCTGGGTCGGTCGCAATCTCGATGATGCGCCGCATCAGACGCTCGGGTTTCGGCGTGGCGAAGGGCTCCGCGTCGGGGAACAGGGCGAGGATTTCCTTCTTGGCCTGGTCGGAGTCGCCAACGTCCGCAGCCGGCCACCACGTCATCGGTACGAGGCCCTGCGCCTCGCTGACGAACTGCTTGATACGAGGGCGTCCGTTGCCGCCGCGTGGGAAGTAGACCTTCTCTTCGGCCAGCAGCCTCCGGTATTCGGGCTCGGTCGCGGCCCAGCAGCGGCCCTTCGGCGGCTCGTGCACGACCCCGGTGGGGGTGGTGACGGGGTACATCTGGTTCTTGCGGAAGCCCTGCGCGGTGAAGGGGATGGACTCCCACGGCCCGCGGGGGTCGTTGTCGGGGTTGCCGACGGCCCCGTCGCCACGTTGGAGGCGGTTGCGTGTGTCACGCCAGCCGGTCGGCCCCGCGGGCGAGTAGACGAGCAGGTAGTTGTGGGCAACCCCGAAGGCGGCGCGGTTCTCGCGGGATGTGCGCGTCTGCCAGATGACGGTCGCCACGAAGCGGCTGCGTCCGAAGATGTCGTCCATCAGCGCCTTGAGGTACGCCTGTTCACTGTCGTCGCAGTGCACCCACACCGAGCCTGTGGGCGAGAGCAGCTTCTCTATCTGGACGAGTCGGTCTCGCATCATCGTCAGCCAGACCGAGTGCTCCAGCGCGTCGTCGTACTGCAGGAAGCTCTGCTGCGTGTTGAACGGCGGGTCCAGGTAGGCGAGCTTGACCTTGCCGGCGAGTTCACGCTCGAACTCGGGCAGCGCGGACAGGCTGGCCAGCGCGTTGAGCGCGTCGCCGCGGATGAGCAGGTTCTCGCGCGCGCGGGCGCGCTCCGGGCGGACCTCGCCCACCGCGGCGGCATTGTCGAGCAGGCGCACCTCCGCGACGCGGTAGTCGCTGGGGGACACCCACTCGTAGCTGCCGTCCTCGGCGGCGAGCAGCCGCAGGTTCTTGTTGGTCCAGGTCAGCTCCAGGCGCCCCTCGTAACTCTGTGGCACGGTCCCTCCGCGGTCGCTTGGCACTGAGCGTAACCCGACCGACGGACCGCCCCGCCGTCGCCGCTCCGTGCCGAGCGGCGCTGCACCGGTCGAGCGGCTCACGACCGCCGCGCAAGCTGCCGGACTTACTGGCTCGTGTGGGTGCTGCGAATACACTTCGCGCGCGATAGCCGCGGGAAACCCGGTTCCCCCCGGTGATCCCTCCGCGGCGGCCGCGACCTACCTCGCCGTAAGCG
>JBOGXT010000439.1:0-2487 GCA_050694635.1 Thermoleophilaceae bacterium | reverse complement strand
GGTGGTCGGGCGAGCCCGTGTAGACGCGCTCCTCGGCGCCGGTGGCCACCAGCCACACGTCGCAGCGCGGCTCGATCTCGTCCAGCCGGCCGGCCAGCGCCGCCACGACGCCGAGGCCCGACGCGTTGTCGTTGGCGCCCGGTGCGTTCGGCGTGGTGTCGGCGTGGGCCATCACGATCCGCAGGCAGCTCCGCGGCGTTTGAAGCACGCCGATCGTGTTGCGCGAGCGCCCGCGGCCGCGCACGCGAAACTCCTGGGTCCCGACCCGCAACCCAGCGCGGCGAAAGTGGCGCGTGACGAGGCGCTGCGCCCGCGCTTCCGCACCGCTCGCCGCCGGCCGCGGCCCCCACGAGGCGATCCGCACCGCCAGGCCATGGGCCGTGGGCGTGGGGGCGAGAGCGAGAGCGGAGATGGCTAGAAGTGCCGCCGACACGACGCCGAAGGCTCGCAGACGGGCGTCGGCCCGGTCGGCCGCAGCCGGCCGGGCCGCCGCACGCCGCACCGCCGGCTACGAGCCGGCGTGCGCCAGTTCCTCGGCGTCGATCGCGCCGAGCTGCTCGAACATGCCGAGCATGTCGAAGTAGTGGACCGACTCCGCGATCCTCCCATCCTCGATCCGGAAGATCTGGCAGCCGTATACGGTCACCCGCTTGCCGGTGGGCGGGATCTGGCCGCCGCCGGGCAGCTCGAGGGCGCCTGACTGGGTGCCCTCCCAGGTGATGCGCAGCACGACCCGGTCGCCGCAGGCGAGCTCCTCGGTCACGGTGCCCCTGGCGTCCGGGAAGGCCGCCTTCCACGCCTGGTTCAACTCGATCAGGGCGTCCATGCCCTGTACGCGCCGGCCGGTGGCCGGCTCCTCGTGAACCGTGTCCTCCGTGACTCCGGCGGCGAGCCGGTCCCAGTCGCCCGCGTTGAAGGCGTCGATCTCCTCGCGGGCGGCCTGGATGAGGTCTTCGCTCATAGAGCCTCCTCTCTTCGCACGGCGCCGTCCCGCCGGACGACCGTACACCGCCGGGGGGAGCCGGAGCAAGGGGCGCGCTCAGCTCAGTAGAGCCTCGAGCTCCTCCGGCTCGGTCACCGGCGCCTTGCAGGCGAAGCGCTCGCACACGTAGGCGGCGGCGCGGCCGTCCACCGGCGGGCGGTCCTTAAGGAGGGGAACCCCGTCCGCCGCGCCGCCGGCGAGCACCAGGTGGGGGCGAAACTCGGCGCGAACCACGCGTTCGAGCGGACGCAGCTCGTCGCCCACGAGGGCCACCTCCTTCACCGGCGAGAGGTGGAAGTCGAGCGCCTGCAGCAGGTGCCCGAACGCCTGCGGGTGCTTCGGCGCGAGCTCGTTCAGCAGCCGCAGCACCGAGACCGCGCGCTCCTCGTAGGAGTGCTCGCCGGTCAGCGCCGCCAGCCGCAGCAGGCCGTAGGCGGCGCTCGCGTTGCCGGACGGGATCGGATGGTCCTCGAGGTCCTTTCGCCGCGTAAGGAGCCGCTCGTGGTCGGAGGACGTCTCGAAGAACCCGCCGTTCTCGTCGTCGCCGAAGCGCTCGATCATCGTGTCGGCGACCGCGCGCGCCTCCGCGAACCAGCGCGGCTCGAAGCTCGACTCGTACAGCGTGAGGAGCGCCTCGAGCAGGTAGGCGTGGTCCTCGAGGTAGGCGTTCAGGCGCGCCTCGCCGCCCTTCCAGGTCCGGAGCAGGCGGCCCTCGCCGTCGCGCACCGAGCCGAGCAGGAAGTCCGCGCAGTGCTCCGCGGCGTCGAGGTAGTCGGGCCGCTCGAGCACGGCGCCCGCCTCGGCGAGGGACGACATCATCAGCGCGTTCCACGAGGTGAGGCGCTTGTCGTCGAGCCCCGGCCAGACCCGCTTCGCGCGCACCTCGTAGAGGCGCCGGCGCCAGTCGCCGAGCGGCTCGGGCGTGCCCGGCCCGCGCACGGGGATGTTGCGCCCCTCGAAGTTGCCGCGGTCGGTGGCGCCGAACCAGGCGATCGCCTCGTCGGCGTCGGGGTCGCCCTCGAGCGCGGCGCGCAGCTCGTCCACCGTCCAGACGTAGAACCTTCCCTCCTCGCCCTCGGAGTCGGCGTCGAGCGCGGAGAGGAAGCCGCCCTCGGGAGCGCGCATCTCCCGCAGCGCCCAGTCGAGTGTCTCAACGGCGACGGTGCGGAACAGCTCGTCGCCCGTGACCTGCCAGCCGTGCAGGTAGGCGCGGGCGAGCAGCGCGTTGTCGTAGAGCATCTTCTCGAAGTGGGGCACCAGCCAGTACGGGTCGACCGAGTAGCGCGAGAACCCGCCGCCGAGCTGGTCGTACATGCCCCCCGACGCCATCGCGCGCAGCGTGTGCGACGTCATCTCCCGCTCGCCACGGCGCAGCAGCAACTCGAGCGCCGACGCCGGCGGGAACTTGGGGGCCGACCCAAAGCCGCCGTTGGCGGCGTCGTAGGTCGAGCGCAGGCCCTCGACCGCGGCGTCGAGGGCGGCCGGCTGCAGCGGCTCGTCGGAGG
>JBOGXT010000438.1:0-1853 GCA_050694635.1 Thermoleophilaceae bacterium | reverse complement strand
CGCCCACAGCGCCCGCGTCCGCCTCGATCCCGGCCGCCAGCGCGGCCAGCGACGACACCGGCTTAAGCGGCAGCCCGTTCGCGCTCGCCAGCGCCCGGGCCGTGGCGATCCCGATCCGCAGCCCCGTGAAGGTGCCCGGCCCGACCCCGACCGCGATCGCCTCCAGGTCCGCGTAGCCGACGCCGGCGCACTCCATGACCTCGGCCACCGCGGGCATAAGCTCGCGCGTGTGCGCCGGCCGCTCCGTCAGGGCGGACGGCTCGGGAGCGACCTCGAAGGCCTGCCCGTCGCCTCGCAGCACACAGGCGGCGCTGGCCGCGGTCGAGGTGTCGATGCCGAGTACGGTCAAGCGATCGTGATCCGGCGGCGGTCCCCGCCCAGGTGCTCCAGCAGTACGCGGGCGGCCACGCGCTCGAAGACGGGCTCGCCGGCGGCCGGCCACTCGACGAAGGAGATCCGTTCGGCCGTCAGGTAGTCCTCCAGCAGCGCCGGGTCCTCGGCGGCGAGCGAGCCGAGCCGGTACAGGTCGACGTGGGCGACCTCGGGCTCTCCGCCGAGCACGTGCCCGATCGTGAACGTCGGGCTGGTCACGGGGCCGTCGACCCCAAGCTCCCGGCAGGCGCCGCGCACGAAGGTCGTCTTGCCGCTGCCGAGCTCGCCGCTCACGAGCACCACGTCACCGGGCGCGAGCCCGCCCGCCAGGTCGGCGCCGGCGCGCTCCGTCTGCTCGGGCGAGGAGGTATCCAGCGTCATGCACGGGGAAGGTTGGCGGGTTTGGCGGGCGGTGCGCGCGGGAATGCCTCGGACAGTCCACTCAGGCAGGGGGATTCTGATGATGCGCAAGTCGTTGGTCGCGGCCGTGGGGGCCGCGTTCGCCGTGCTCGCCGGCACCGTGAGCAGCGCCTATGCGGCGCTTCCACCGCTCGGCGCGCCGGTCGGCAGCGTCGACTGGAGCAAGGTCGACGGGGCGGTCCCGTACAAGCAGGGGCACGCGATCCCGCTGAAGGCGGCGCGGCCGGCGTGGTTCTCGCGAGCGCTCGAGCGCCGCGTGGACGCAGCGAACGGCGTGCCGGTCGCAGCGCCCAACGACGCGCCGCTTCCGGGCACGCTCGGCATCCGGCCGGGCTCGTGGATGCTCGCCCCTTCCGGCTGCACGATGAACTTCGTGTTCGGGAGCGCGGGGAGCTACTCGATCGGCACGGCGGGCCACTGCGGCAAGGCCGGGGAGCAGGTCACCCTCCTGACGCTCGCACCCGGCGGGTCCAACCCGGTGCTGGTGGACATCGGCACGATCCAGCGCAGCGTCGACGGCGGCGTGGGCAACGACTTCGCGATCGCCTCGATCCGGCCAGAGCTGCAGACATGGGTCAGCCCGACGATCGCGGTCGTGGCCGGCCCGTGCGGGTCCTACGGGGGCGCGGGTCCCGAGCCCGTGTTCCACTACGGCCACGGCGTGGCCGTCGGCACCGGCGGGACCCCGCGCGCCGGCGTCGCGCTCACCTGGGAGTCGAACGCGTTCGGCTGGTCCGGCCTCGCCGCCCCCGGCGACTCCGGCTCGGCCGTCCGGGTAAACACCGGGATGCAGGCGGCGGGCGACCTGACCCACCTCGTCGTCGACACCGACTGGCTGCCGAGCTACATCGCGGGAACGCGGATGGGCCGGATCCTCCAGATCGCAGGGCAGCCGCTGGCGAACAGCCCGCTTTGCTGACTGCTGGCCTCCCCTGCTAGCCCCATTTTCCGCACTTCGCGGTGCCTACCTGTCTCGCTCGGGCCAGGGAAGTTCGACCTCGAGCAGCTCGAGGATGCGGCGCTGGGTGGCGGTGAGCCGGTCGAGGACGATGCCGTTGGCG
>JBOGXT010000437.1:0-2554 GCA_050694635.1 Thermoleophilaceae bacterium | reverse complement strand
CCGCACGCAGGCGGCCGGACTTGGCGCGCGGGTTGCTCGCCACCTCGCCGGGGGTCGGTGCGATGGCGCGTCCGGTGAGGAGCTCCGCCTCGGGCTCGCGGCCGCAGACGCAGACCGGGAAGTCCGGCGGGCAGATGCAGCCGCGCGCCTTCGCGGCCAGGAAGCGCTTGACACGCCGATCCTCCAGCGAGTGGAAGGCGATCGCCGCCAGGCGGCCACCGTCCCGCAGCAGGCTCCACGCCAGCGGCAGCGCACGATCGAGCGAGTCGAGCTCGCCGTTGACCGCGATCCGAACCGCCTGGAAGACGCGCTTGGCCGGGTGGCCGCCGCCGAAGCTGCGACGCACGGCCGCCGGCAGCGCCGCCTCGATCGCCTCCACCAGCTCGCCGGTGGTCTCGATCGGCGCCGTGCGCCTGCGCCTGACGATCTCGCCTGCTATGCGACGCGCGTTCGGGTCCTCGCCCAGGCGCCGGAACACCTGTGCCAGCTGGCGCTCGTCCCAGTCGTTGACCACAGCGCGCGCGTCCAGGTCCTGCCCGGGGTCCATGCGCATGTCGAGCGGAGCGTCGTAGGAGTACGAGAAGCCGCGCTCGCGCGCGTCGACCTGCATCGAGGAGATGCCGAGGTCGAGGTAGGCGACGTCTGCTGCGAGCCCCTCGTCGGCGAGCAGGGCCAGGCCGTCGGCGTAGTCCATCCGCAGGAAGCGGGTCTCGCACGGCACCTCGGCGGCCAGCTCGTCGAAGTGGCGCTGCGCCGCGGGGTCGCGGTCGATGCAGACGAGCGTGCCCGTCGGGCCGAGCCGGTCCGCCACGAGGCGGGCGTGGCCGCCGGCGCCGAAGGTGCAGTCGATCGCGGTCTCGCCCGGCGCGGGGGCCGTCAGGTCGATCAGCTCGCCGGCGAGGACCGGTACGTGCACACGGGTCATGTCAAGAAGGATTGCCAAGGCGCTCCGTCACCTCCCCGATCTCGGCGTCGAGGGCCTGCTGCTCGTCCTGCCAGCGCTGCCGCGCCCAGACCTCGAGGTGGTCCCCCACGCCGACCACTACGACCTCCTTCTCGATCCCGGCGTGCGCCAGCAGCGGCGGCGGCAGCGTGACGCGGCCGCTCGCGTCGAGCTCGATCTCGAAGGAGTTCCCCTGGAAGAAGCGAGAGAGCTTGCGGTGCTCCGAGCCCATCGGGTTCAGGCCGCTCAGCGCGCGCTCGATGATCGCCTCGTTGGTCTCCGGGGTCCAGATCGCGACGCAGGGCTCGGGCGTCTTGGCGAGAACGGTCCCGGAGGAGAACGCCGTGCGGAACCGGGTCGGGATGCTGAGCCGGTTCTTCGCGTCCAGCGAGTGCTCGAAGTGGCCTCGGAATGCCAACGGTCATGTCCCCGGAGTCCGCACCCGGCCGAGCCAGGTGCTTGCGGCTGAGATCGAGACCGGAGTGGCGGAGTGGGAGGAGCCCCGCCACTCCGGTCAGTTGCTTGGCGCCACCGTACCCCACTTTCTCCCACCTAGCAACACTCTCTCCCACTTTTCCGTCCGAGGGAGCCACCGATAGGGCTCCAGGCGCTCTGGAAAGCGAAATCCGGGGGTCGCGTGGACGCCGGTCGTGGCCCGTTCCTGCAATTCCCGTTGCACCGGAACGGGCGAGGGCCGCAACCCAGGCGGGGCTCGCTCTGTTGCAACAGGGGCAAGCGAACCAGACGACGGGAGGTCCGAATCCATGAAGCGCCGTCTACGCGCTCCATCCCCTGCAATGGTCGTCGCGCTGATCGCGCTGTTCGTCAGCCTTGGGGGCTCCGCCTACGCGGTGGCCACGATCGGTTCTGACGACATCGTCAACGGCTCGATCCGCAACCGCGACTTCAAGGACGGCACGCTGCGCGGCCAGGAGGCCAAGCGCGACGGCTTCGGCGGAGGCGGGATCAAGGAGCAGTCGCTCGACGCGACCAAGATCAAGCAGGTGCCGTCGGCGGTCGCCGCGGACGGCGTGACCCGGCACGCCGTGATCTCGAACGTTGGCGCGACGGTGCGCTCGCGCGGCACGGCCTCGAGCGCGCAGACCGGTCCCGGCCAGTATCAGGTGGTGTTCGACCGGGACGTGCGCAACTGCGTCTACGTGGCGACGCTCGGAGACGAGTCTGCGGCGGGCCCGGGCAACGGACAGATCTCCGTGACATCCGCGGCGTCGAACGTGAACGGCGTTCGGGTGGTGACACGCGACAGCGACGGCGTGTTCGCGAACCGCTCGTTCCACCTGGTCGTCTCCTGCTGACCTTGTAGGCCACCGGGGGAACCGCGAAGCCGCTCGGTCCGGGGTCCGTGGCCCGAGGCCGGGCGGCTTCGCTCGTCGTGGCTAGACGGGCAGGGCGGGCCCTCCCCCGTTGAGCAGCGCGGCCACCAGGGCCGCGGCCACCAGCAGGAGCACCGAGGGCACAAGCAGGAGGGCCACGACGAGCTGGATCTTCGGTCCGGCGCGGGCGGCCTCCTCGCGGGCGTGGCGGGCGAGGGCGAAGCGGGCGTCGTGCGCCTGCGAAGCCAGCATGTCGGCCAGCGGCGCGCCGTGCCGG
>JBOGXT010000436.1:0-2608 GCA_050694635.1 Thermoleophilaceae bacterium | reverse complement strand
GTTGAGATCGACGCCGTAGATGCAGCGCCGCGCGATCTGACGCCTGAGGAGCGTGTTCGTGTCGACGCCCTCCGCGACCACGCCCGCAGCCTCAGACCTCCGGCAATAGCGGCCCGCCACCGCCGCTGATCAGGGAGTTCCGCGAGCCATTAGTGTCGCGGAAAGCGTTGAAGTCAGGCGCGCTATGGGGTAAACTTTGGCGGTGGGTGTGGCCGCCGCCGAGCAGCTGCCGGGGATGCCCGAGCCGTGGGCGCTTCGGCGCACAGAAGCGGGCGGCCAGGTGTTCGTCCATCGCGGCCCGCACCTGTTCGCCCAGTACGACAAGGACGACCTCGGCCTGCGGAACCTGGCGGTCGTGTCCCTGCGCAACGCCGGCTTCTCCGGAAAGGAGGTAGCGGACTGCTTCTCGCTCAGCGCGGTGTACGTCTCGATGCTGCGCGGCCGGGCACGCGACGCCGGCTCGGCCGGCCTGGTGCGGGACCGTGGGCGCCCGTCGGCCCTCTCGCCCGCCCGGCTCGCGAAGGCCGTGGCCATGTCGAGGAAGGGCATGACCGATGCCGCCATCGCACGGCGCCTCGGGGTGCACCGTGGCACCATCGGCCGTCAGCTCGCCGCCGTCTCGCGTGCCGAGGCTGACGAGCAGGAGCTCGCCTTCGGGCCCGGCGAGAGCGAGCCCGCCGCGGGCCGAGCGGAGGAGGAACCAGCAGCAGAGGAAGCAGCAGCAGCAGGAGGAGAAGAAGAAGAAGAAGAGCCCGGCGAGGGCGAGGAGGAGGCCGCTGGCGCCGCGCGACGCCCGGCACCGCCGGCTCGCCTCTCCGAGACCGAGGTGGGCTCCCGCTACGCGGGGGCGATGCTGCTGTGGCCGTTCCTCACCCGCCTCGGCGCCGACGAGGTCCTCTCGTCGCTCCCGGTCCGGGCCGCCCGGCGCTACGACGCCGCCTCGCTCGTCGGCGCCGCGACGTTCTCCTTCGCGCTCGGCACCTCGTCGCTCGAAGGCACCAAGCACCTCGTCGGCCCCGACGCCGGGGCGCTCGTCGGCCTTCAGTCCTTCCCCCACCTGCGCACGTTGCGGCCCCGCCTCGCCGCCATCGCCGAGGCTGCCGACCCGCTGGCGGTGCAGTCCGCCTTCGCGAAGGCGATGCTGGCCGCCGATGACCGCCCGCCGGAGGTCTTCTACGTCGACGACCACTTCGTCACCTACTGGGGCGCACGGCCGGTGGCCAAGGGCTACAACGTCCGCCGGCACCTGGCAGAGCCGGGGCGCGACGACACCTTCGTCGTCGACGACCGCTGGCGGGCGGTCTGCTTCGCCAGCGGCGAGCCGCGGGGGCTGTCGGTGAGCCTCCCCGAGGTGCTCGCACAGCTGCGCCAGGTCGTGGGCGACCGCCGCGTGATGGTCGGCTTCGACCGCGGCGGCTCCTACCCGAAAGTGTTCACGGCGATCGCCGAGGCGGGCATGGACTGGGTGAGCTGGCGACGCGCCCCGCTCGTGCACCCCGCCGTCGAGCCCCGGCGCAGCTGGGTGGAGGTGGACGGCAAGCGCCGCACGTCGCTTCTTTGCGACGAGATCGTCGGCCTCGACGGCTACGAGGCCGGCCCGGTCCGCCAGCTCTCGGCGGTCGAGGGGAACAAGGTCGTCTTCCAGGTCCTCACCTCGGCCCAGAAACAGAAAGCGGCCGCCGCCGCCATGGTGCACCGCCTCCGCCACCGCTGGTGCATCGAGAACACCAACAAGTACCTGGAGGACCACCAGGGCGCCCACTGGCTGTGCAGCTACGCGATGGACCTCGAGGCCGACACCGCGAAGGTCGCCAACCCGGCCCGGCGGGCCGGCAGGGCCAGGGTACGCGAGGCCAAGGACGCCCTCGCCGAAGCCGAGCAGGCGCTCGGGCGCCAGGCCGACCGTAGGCTCTTGAACGTCGACGAGCACCTCGCGGCGATGTCGGCGCGGCGCGACGAGGTGGCGATGGCCAGAGACGACCTCGAGGAGGCAAAGGCGGCCCTGCGCGGCGTCCCTGCCAAGCTCCCCGCCAACGAGCTCGACCCGGGCGCGATGCGGGCGAGGCCGCCCCTTCCGGCCCGCGCGCTGCAGATGGTCTGCCGCCTGCTCGCCTACAACGCCGAACTCGACCTCGCCCGCCGCCTCGACGCCTATCTCTGCGATCCCGACGAGTACCGGGCGATCACCCGCAACCTGTTGCACCTCGGCGGCAGGATCGCCTACGAAGCCGGGCGGGTCACCGTCGTCCTCGACCGTCCCCGCTCGCCTCGCGTGGCCAGGGCGCTCGGCCTGCTCCTCGACGAGCTCGTAGCCGGCTCACCCGCGCACATGATCGGCGACCGTCGCCCGATCACCTACGAGATGGCGCCATCATGACTTCGACTTCAACAGTCCGCCGACTGCTATTGCCGGAGGTCTGAGGCTCAGTCCTGGACGGCGCTGCGGGCCCCTCGCGCCTCGAGCCAAGCGACGACGGCGTCGGCCTCGCTGCGCTCCGCCGCGTCAAGCGGTGTCAGGTCGTCCCACCCAACCCAGTTCATGTCAGCGCCCCGCTTCAGGAGGTACTCGGCCGCCTCGCGTTGGCCGCCGTGGCAGGCACCCCAGAAG
>JBOGXT010000435.1:0-10482 GCA_050694635.1 Thermoleophilaceae bacterium | reverse complement strand
GTCGTCGAGGTAGCAAGCCCGCAACCGTCGAGGACGGCCTTCCTCGGCCAACAGGTAGCCCACGCCGCGCTGGTAGCCAGCGATCGTGTCGGCGGCGAAACCCATCGACGCCCAGCCCTGCCCGAGGATCGTGTCCGACGCCTGCGGCGTGTTGCAGCGCAGCGCGAGCCGGAAGCCGAACAGGTCGCGCAGCGCGGTCGGCACGACATCGGCGCCCGGCTTCTGCGTCGCGGCCACCACGATGATCCCCGCCGCCCGGCCTCGAGCCACGAGGTCGCGCAACAGCTCGGCGAACTCCTGGCGCTGCTTGCGATCGGGCAGCGTGAGGTAGAACGCCAACTCGTCGCAGACCACGAGGTGGAGCGGCAGCGCGTCCTCGCGTCGGACCTTGCGAAGGCCGCGCGCGAGCAACTCGCGGTAGCGGTCGTCCATCACCTCCTGTAGTCCCCGCAGCATGGTGATCGCCCCCTCGCCGTCGGGACCAACGATCCGGTCGGCGACCGGCGCCCACACGGCCAGCTCCACGAGCTTGCCGTCGAGCAGCCACACCCGCGCGTCCCGATCGAGCGCCGCCGCGGCGACGAGCACGGAGACCGCCACCGACTTGCCCGCGCCCGGCTCCCCGCCGATCAGCACGTTGCGCTCGACGAGCCCGATCTCGGCCGGCTCGCCGCGTTCGTCGACGCCGATCGGAACCTGGTTCCACAGGGACAGGTCGGCGGCGTCGGCGCAAGGCCAGCGCAGCGGCTCCCCGCCCTCGAACGGGTCGCGGCGCACGAGCGTCACGCGCGCCGTCGCAGCGTCCGCCGGCTCGCGCAGCACGCGGACCTCACGGACCCGCAAGCAGGCGGCGAGCGCATCGCGCCGTGCGTCCAGATCCGCCACGGCCTGACCGCGCCGCACGCGCACGCGCAGCTCGTCGCCGGAAGGGACTCGCGACGCGCGGAGCACGCGCGGCACGCGCAGCGGTCCCGCGGAGAGCCCGGTATCCGTCGTCGCCCGCTCCCACGCGCGCCGCAGATGCGCCAGCCGCAGGCTCCGCCAGAGGAGCCGTCGCGTAGGCCCAGCGACCACGGCTGCGCCTACGAGCGCGACGACAGCGATCATGGCTATCGCATCGCCGAGCGGACGGGCGAAGAGTCGCTGGCCCGCCGCCGCCACGCCCAGGAGCGCGAGCTCCAGCCGTAGCCGCCACAGCCCGCCGAGCAGCTCGATCGCGGCGGCCTCCCAGTCGGCCTGCGCACTCGAGTGCCGCTGCCGGCGTCCCACTCCGCCCGTCCGCATGCCTCAGCTCCCGCTCGAGCCGCCGTCCTACGCGGCCGCCTTCTCGCCCTCGCGTTGACGCTGCCCCTGCGCGCCCGGGGCGACGCCCTGCCCCTCCACGCGGTCGACCCGGAACGACACGCCGGAGCGCTCGCCCATCGACCACGGCGTGGCGACCAGGCCGTGCAGCTTGAGCATCGCGCCCTGGCCAACCTTCGGATCACCCGCGACCTTGAGCTGGATGACCTCGGCGCCCCACTCGTCGAGCGCGACGACCTGGAGGTTGTAGAGCAGCTCGCCGGTCGCCGTGTCGGCCTTGTGCTGCTTGGTCTCGAAGTCCGTCACTGGGCGCGCCGGTGCCGCGCACATAAACGTCAGTGCGGAGGTATCGATCGGAAGTCGCACCTACCTGCCTCCTTCGTCGGCGACGCGGCCCATCCGCGCCGTTCACGCAGGAGCTTCGGGGGTGCGCTGTGACGTCTCTACCGCGTCGAGGGACTCTTCGAGGACGTCTTGCGCGCACGAAACGTCCCTCGCTCGCCGTCGGACTGCTCGGGCTTGACCTGGCCCGGACGTCGCAGAACAGTGTGATGAGCGCCACTCGCCCAATGCACAAGCCGCGACCTCGGCGCCGGCACGATCGCCTGCAGGCCGAAGGACAAGCGCGCCGTCCCCCACGTCGACGCCCGCGGTGAGTGTCGAGTCGCATGGAAACCGGTAGTGCAGAACTAGCAGGGGCGCCGCGCGGGAGGTAGGTCGAACGCCGACCCAGGTGTCTGAGTCAAGGCACGCTGTGAGCGATCTTGGTGCCAGCCCAGTCGCTCGGCAACGGCAGGTTGCCGTTGATGATCACGACCGCGACGCGGGACGGGTACGCGGGGTCTGTCAAGCCGTGCAGCGCCGGCTCGATCAGACCGATGTAGTTGCCGACCACCCCGACGGGCGACTGCTTCGCGGTCATGTCCAAGATGCACAGGATGGTCAGCTGCGCGCCCGAGGAGGCCGCGTACTGGGTCGGTTGTCCGAGGTACCGGTGCGCGTTCTCCAGCGTCGCCGTGGTGTTCTTCTCCACCTTGAGTTCGGCGTTGATCATGTCGTGGATGAGGTCGGTCGGCCCCCCGCCCTGCCGCCGTCCGTCCCATACGCGCCCGGTTAGCTCCGGCTGCATGTCGAGCTGCTTGAGGAGGTCGCGATGGAAGACGTCCTCGGCGACCTCAGCTCCGGTGGCGTAGTCGCGGCGGACGTGCATGCTCGCGGCGACGCGCGCGAGGCCGGTCAGCATGCGCCGGAAGGCGAGCTTCTCCTCGTCCGGGTAGGGCCCGGCGTCGGTGCTCTCGAAGATCCTCAGCAGCCGCTCGTCCAGCTGTGTCTGGCCGCTCATCGTGCCCGCGGAGGGGTCGGTGATGTGCAGCTGGAGCGCTTCGTAGCCGACGCATGCGACGTGCTCGGTCCGACCGTCGCCGATCAGGCTGACAGCGAGGCGCAACGAGGCGGGCGCCTGCCCGAGCGGCTGCGCGACGCTGAAGCTCAGCGCCCCTTCTGCCTGCACCGTCCAGTAGCCCTCGGCGTCGCGCTCCGGCCTTCGAAGACGCCACGCCGGAGCCGTCAGCTGCGAGGGCTGCTGGAGGACGGAGAGGAACTCGATCCGCAGCTCGTCGGCCCAGGCCGGCCACACGGTCAGCCGGGCGCGCACGCCGACCTTGTGCACGAGGTTGCGGGGGATGACATGCGCGTGCGTGATCGGCTCGTCCTGGAGCGTGATCGTGCAGAGCGCCAGCGGGTCCGGCTCGGGCGCGGAGGCTGGCCGCCCCATGTACTGCTGGCGTTTGGCCTTCGTGTGCGGCTGGGGCAGAGCCACGGCGAGCAGCCTGCTCTTGAGGCCGCTGATGTTGTCTGGGTCGGTCAGCTGCGCGGCGTCGTTGAGGATGGCCTGGAGGTCCTGCGCCGATGCGGGCGCGAACGACGCGCCGTACCGACCTTCGGCTTCTTCGAGCTGTCGGCCGGCGAGCTGCGCGTTCCGGGTCGCCGCGCGGTATGCCGCATCGGCGCCTGGGTCGGCGGCGCGCACACCGGCCTCCCACCGCTCGAAGTGCGCTAGGACGTCGAGGGCAGCGGCGTAGGCCCGCCACAGCTCGGCGGTCGGACTGTCCGTCTCCGGCGCGCCCGTTCCGCGCGTCGCGTCAGCTGCGCTTGCGAGCGCCGCTGCGGCCTCAGCGGGCTGGGCCGTCGACGTGAGCGCCCGTAGGCACTTCGCCCGTGCGTCGGCCGCCGCGATGAAGGGGCCGTTCAAGATCGACATCAGAGCGGCAGGTCCTTCAGGTCTGCCAGCGGGTCGAGCTCCGCGTCCGCGGCCTCCCACGCGCCGAGCGCGGTCCTCCACTGGCCGGCAGCCACCCGCGCAGCGGGGCTGTCGCCGCGCGCGAGCGCTGCCTCGAACTCCGCGGCGGCGCGCACGACGCCGAGCTGTCGTCTGATGCGACGGTTCTCAGTGGTGTCAGGCATCGCCGCCTCGGCCTTGGCCGCGAGCCGCGCGGCGAAGTCCCATTCGCCGGCGAGTTGCAGCACTTCGATGTACCGGTGCACGTGCCAGGGATCGTCGGGGAGGCTCTTGGTCACCGCCTGCTCGAGCCGGTACGCGCGCTCGGCGATCATCAGCGAGGGGACGTGCACCAGCTCGTCGACGTAGTCCTCCTCACGCGACAGCCGATCGGCGTTGGACAGCAGATCGAGCAGCCTGTCGGCGTATCGCGGCCGGTTGATCAGCTCGTCCGTCCGGTGGCGGAGGAGGTAGCCGAGCTTGTACGGGTGGAGCTTGGCGGCCGTCGCGAGGACCAGCTCGACGATGAGCTCGTAGCGCTGCGGGTCCAGCAGGCGCCCGACGCGACGAGCGGCTTCGAGCGCCTGATAGGCCGTCTCGCCGAAGTCGTCCTTGTCGTCGCCGTAGTGGTCCGCGTAGCGGAGGAGCATCAACGCGATGTCGAGCGCCTGGTCGCGCGGGAGAGGCAGACCGTCCCTGAGCGCCTTGATCATGGCCTTGTGGACGATCACGTAGCGGTCGGCGAGCAGCGGCTGGATCAGCGCGTCGAGCTCCATGGGGAGTCGACGGTCCCGGGGGTGGGCCATCTCCTCCCAGGCCTCAACGGCGTACGCGCGTCGCAGGTTGTCGCTGGAGAGCAGGGCGGAGTAAAGGTGCGGCAGCGCGCGCGACGTCAGGCCGGGGTGGCGGCCCACAGGTCCGAGCAGCCTGATGGCCAACGCCTTGGTCTCCTTGGCCTCCTCGATGTCGATGTCGGGCGCGTCGAGCAGGGTGAAGATGTGCTCCCCCACCTCGGCCGGGGCCACCGCGACGACCTGACCGAGCGCCTCGCGGAGGTCGTAGAGGCGACGGTTGCGCCCGATCTCCTCGCCCTGCGACTCCAGAGCCCGCAGCACGTTCGGCTGGGGCGAGAGGTCCAAGATCGGGTGGTACCTCTCGACCGGACGCCGGATCTCGTCCAGCAGTGCGCCGACGATCGCGTCGACGTGGGGAACAAGGAGGTGCGGGTGGTAACTGGCGCAGAGCTCCAGCGTGTCGCTCGCGCGCTGCGCTGCTTCGGTGCCCCAGTCGCCCGTCAGGCGCTGCAAGGTGGCGCGGACCACGACGTCGCCCGCCGCGGCCGGCACTTCCTCCTTGCTCAGGCGGCTTCGCAGCACGTCGTCGTAGGCGGCGAACAGCGCGACGCGCGCGTCCTCGCCGAGTCCCCGCCCGGCTGACTCGATCGCGTCGCGCGCCGCCTGCGGCGCCACGGTCAGCGCGACGCTGAGGGTCTCCTCGATCGCGCCGTCGGACGTGTCGTGCGATCCCAGCCGGTGGATGGCCTCGGGATGCCGGAGCGCGTTCGCGACCGCGCGGCCCAAAACGGGGACGACCTCGGCGTCATGTTCGATCAGCCGCCCGGCCGCCGACGCAGCGAGACCCCGCATGTAGTCGGAGTCGGACTCCAGCATCTCGTGCATGGTGTGCAGGACGCCGGCGAGGTCGATGTCGGCGGCCATGAGCATCGGGGCCGGCTCGGCGCTGGAGTAGTGGCCGACGCGCCCCGCGAGGCGGATCAGCGAACGGTGCACCCGTCCGACATCGGCGACGCCGAGCGCGTTGCGGTAGTCGAGGAGCACGTGCGCCGCCTCCGGCATCGGCGCCTCGGAGAGGATCGTGAGCGCGAGGTCGACCACCCGGGCAACAGGCGCCCGGCCGTGATGCGCGAGCCAGCGCAGCGCCTCGACGAGCCACCGGCTGCGCGTCGTCTCGGTGGTGTCGAACAGGATCTCGACGGCTCGCGGCGTGAACAGCTCCGGGACGCCGCGCGCCGATTCGACGATCTGCTTGGCCACCGTGTCGTCCGGGTTCTCGACGTCGATCAGGTCGAGCTTCAGCAGCAGATCACGCGTCGGGTACGGCTCGTCCTGGGCAGCGAGCCGCCGCTGCTTGACGCGGCTCTCGTACTCCTCGATCCGCGTGCGACGCTCGCGTTCTTCCGCCGCGCGATGGCGCTCCTCCGCCGCGTCGAGCTGCGCTGCGTACGAGACCAGGTTGGGCGCAGCCGCGACCGGCTTGTGATGGGGACAGCCGACGCAGTTCTTCTTGTAGAAGTGGACCGCGACGCGCTCGAACTCCATCCCGGCGAAGCCCTGGTCGGCCGCGTGTTCGCATCGCATCGCCCGCATGCCGATCGGCAACCCCGTCTGCTGCTCGACCAAGCCAACGCCACCGGCGATCTCGACACGGGCGTGAGCGCAGTGGCGTTCGACCAAGCGGATAACCTCGGCGTTCCGCTGGCCGCTCTCGATGGCCTCCCGCACCATCGCGTCAGTGTGTCGCTCCGACGCCATTCGCCCTCTGAGGTTAAGACAGCCTGGTGCCGATCCCCAGGGACCAGACGCCAGACTTGGCCTCAGGCAGCGCCACGGCGAGTGGCGTAGACGAGGTCGGCGCCGCCGGAGCTTCCGCCACACCGTACGTCTAGGGAGAGCCAATCTGAGCGGGCCGTACCCGACAGAGACCAGCGCCGCCTCGAGGCCTGCCAGACGCGCGTTCGCGCGCGGGCGTCCGCTACCGCTTCCGCGTGTTCGTGCTGGCTGGCTGACGCCGCTGGCTGCGAGCAGATGTGACGCGGCACAGACCAGCGTCATGAACAGGTCAGGCGTCGGCCGCGATGCTCGCGAAGACATCGTCGGCGCGGAAGGTGGCGAGCCAGGGCCCGAGCAGCGACCGGGCGACAACGAAGGAGTCACGAAGCTCGTCCACGCTGAAGCGGCCGTTGTCGAGGTGGTGGCTCGGCACTTCGGCAGGGGGCGGGTCGACGTCCCACGCTTCGTGCCACTCGGGCTCATGGAAGCGCAGGCCCGCAGCCCGCTCGTTCGCCACAAGTCGCTTCGGCGCGGCTGCAATCTGAACCACGACGTCCACCGCCTCTAGACGCGGCAGTGGCTCAAGCAGCGCGGAGCCAAGGCGCAGGGCAACCAGGAGTTCAGCGGCAACGTGCACTTCTCGGGCGGTGCAGTACGAGACCTGTCCGCCGGGGTCCCTGACCCCCGTGGCCCAGGTGCGGTCCACGCAGACAACGGATTGCTGCGTGATGAAAGAGGCCGCGGCGAAGTTGTGCTGAGCGAGCGCCGCCGCGTCTTCGCTGCTGAAGCCGGCGCCCCATCGGTGCGGACCGGCAGATCGCCACTCGTCACCGAGGCGACGAGCGAGCAGACTTACCTTCACGGGCCACTCCTTCGCCATTTCTACCGCGATCATGGATGCGGCGGTCAGTGCCGCCCGAGGGTTGTCCGCCTGGGGATGTCGCAGATACGGCGCAGGTGCGACGACGACCCGCAATGCCAACATTCCGTCATATACCGAGCCGCGTCGGCCGGCTCCGGGCGGATCGATCGCGGCGTCGAGCAGCTCACGAGCTGTTCGGCTTGGCACAGGAGCTGAGGTAGGCGCCGAAGCGCCGCTGGCTGAGATCTTGAGGAACTGCTCGCGGACGGGGTGCATCGACGGTTGATCGAGGATGGCCGTCAGCCGCTCGACGTGGAAGATGTCGACGGGCGTGTCGACCGCCTCCATGAGTTCGGTCCGCTCGGCGTCCCTGATCTCCTGGTTGGTAACGAAGGCCATGCTGCGAGCGCCGTTTGCGGCGACGCCAGCGTGGTCCTCGATGAACTTCTTCTTGATCTCGGTGAACGATTGCTGGCCGCGGGGGAAGTAGACGGCCATGATGCACGGCTCGCCGTGCTTGGTGCAGCGAGCATCCTTACGGCCATCCTTCCCCCCAAGAGGGTGGATTGGGTCGATGTCCTTGTAGTCAGCGGCGATCAGGATCTGGGCGGCGAGACGCTCAGCAGCGGTCGAGCTGTCGGTCCAGACCTGCAGCCGGTGCCACGTCTCGTCGGTCCGGTTAGCCATCTTCAAACGGACGCGGCGCCGAGGCGGCGTGGCGGATGCGCCCAGAACGGGACGTCATGATTGGAGGATGATGAAGGAAGCAGAGACGGTGGCTGCGGAATGCCCAGGTCGCTACTGCTTATCTGAGAAGCAGCAT
Source organism: Thermoleophilaceae bacterium (assembly GCA_050694635.1). GTDB lineage: Bacteria > Actinomycetota > Thermoleophilia > Solirubrobacterales > Thermoleophilaceae > JACVRW01. The sequence continues at coordinate 2,647 of JBOGXT010000435.1, read as the reverse complement.
CGCAAGGTCGGCGCGCGCGGCATCATCGCCGCCCCTATCGCGCCCGCCCGGCAGGGATAGCCGGTCGCAGCCTCCAGACCGGCGGGATGAGAACCTCGCCCCCGGAAGCGCTTGGCGCACCAGTGGTCCTCATAGTCGTCGGCCGCCGGGACGCTCGGCACGATGAGGTGGCACCAGACGTGGACATGGCATCCCGCCATGGTGAGTCGTCCGACCGGCCTCCCCCTGCAACCCGCCTCGCCGGGCCAACCTTCCGCGCGAAGCCCGGCACCCGGCGGCGGCGGTGGGCGGCCCAACAGACGCCGGCAGCCGGTGTCGGACAAGGGCTCCGAGCTCCTTTGCGCGCGCCGAGACGGATGCCGTGAACCGTATGAGGCACGGCCGACACCGAAGCGGTTCTTCCGCCGCCGCAACTGGCCCGGGCGTGCACCGGACACTTAGCCGCGCGGCCGGCGCCGTGTTCACGCGCGAACGCGACTAGCGAGTGCTCCGGAGGTTGGATAGCGTCGCGTCGTGCCGAAGAGGGTCACCTGTCCCAGCTGCAACCAGCCGGTCCCGAAGAACGCTGGCTTCTGCCCTACCTGCGGGGCCGAGCTGCCAAAGGAGCCGCCGCGCTGGCTTGCACCGCAGATGCCGACGGCGCACGTCCAGCCCGCACGACACCCCGCCTCCGAGAAGCTCGGTACAGAAACTCCGCCGCCCGCCACGCCGGAGCGGCCGGCCGGTTCGATGCCCGCTTCCGCCGGTGGACCTCCCCAGCCGTCAAGCCCGCGCACGACGTCCGGAGTGCCCGGCCCTCGACACACGGTCGCCCGGGTCGCACTCGTGGGACTCGCAACGCTCGTTGGGGCGGTGGAAGCCCCCACGACGGTCGACGACTACGGCAGCGTCGCTGGCGCCCTGGTCGCCGGCGCGCTCGTGTTCCTGGTGTGGGCGCACATCATCGGTGTGCTGCGCTGGGGCTTCCGGCGCGCGCGGAAACATCCAGGCAGCTACGCGCAGACGACGTACAGCTGGGGCGTGATGGTGACTGCGGTGGTCTTGCTGTTCTTCGGTTCGGTCGGGCGTGGAGCCCAACTGCTGGAACAAGAAGAGGAAGCTGCTACCGCCTCCGCACCCGCGGCGCAGACGGAGACCGAGCAGGCGCGCAACGCATATGTGGAGTGGTTCGACGGCTTCATGAACTGCGTCGAGCTTCGTGGCACGGCGATCACGCACTACGACGGCTTCATCAAGGCGCTGACCCGCGACGACGCGGCAGCGTTCGACCGGCTGGATGCGATGGAGCGCCGATTCACCGAGTTCGGCGAGTGCATCGCGGACGAGACAATCACCACCGACGCCACGCTCGATGGCATCTCCGAGGACCTGATGCGTAGCGCCGACGTAGGCGCTGCCTCGGCGACCAGCTATCGGCGCGCGATCACGATGAACTACGACCTCAAGCGGCTCGAAGCCGGGGACGCGCAGATCAGACGCTCACAGCGCCTTATCCGCTCGGCCGGCCGTGAAGGCGACCGCTACTACAAGGAGCTCGGCGGGGCAGACGTCTTTGAGGGGCGCATCGACTTCGACCGCATCGTCGCGCTCATGCGCGAGAAGTGACGTTGCGCGCAACACAGACCAACGGCGCGCCGGGGCCCGAGCCGCCAGGGGCGTTATCGAGCCTCGTGACGCTGCGCACCCTGATCGTGGCCGTCATCGTTACAACGCTGGTCAGCATCGGCGGCGCCACCGTTGTCGCCACGCAGCTACTCGAACGCGGCCCCGCCGGCGGACGCGGTCCAGCAGGCCCGGCGGGGCCCGAAGGCCCGCCCGGCGAGGCCGACGTCAACACCGCCGACGTGATCTCGGCCGTCGAGCAGGACCCGGGGTCGGTCGCCATAGCGGTGCAGGACTACCTCGACCCGACGCCGGGCGACCTGTCGAGCCGGATCGACGACACCGAGGGCACCGTGTCCGACGTCGAGTCCGCGATCGACGACGTCGCCACACGCTTCGACCGCCTCTGCTCGACGTTGCAGTTCGCGGACGCGCTGTCCGACGAGTTCCTGAGCTGCTGACGCCGCTCTCGTCTCGCCGGATATGCCTGAGCCAGCTGCGTTGTCCCGACGATCACGCGCCATGTCTGCTGTGCGGAGCCTCGTCCGGTTCGTAACTGCCGCTCGCCTGGACCGGCGTTATGCCAGCAGCGAGTAGTTCCCGGGAGGGTCGTCGTGTCGGCGCTGGTGTTCGGCGATGCCGGCACGGGCGGTGAGGTGGTCGCGGATGATCTTGGACCGTTCCGTGTCGTGGGCCTGGCGGTGAGGTCGCGCTGCATGAGCCGGAGCATCTGTTGCGCTCGGTGGCCAGAAACCAGTGCCACGTGCTTCCCACGTTTTGGTGGCAGCGGTTGGAGGGGTCGCGTCGGAGCCGAACGCGCAAGGCCACTCACGGCAACCCAGCATGCCATGGCCCGTCGGGTCGGGGGCGCGCCGTACGCGCACGGCACGCGTCCCGAGCCGCGCTTGATGCTCGCTCCGGACGGTGCGACGCGAGGTCGCACGCAACGAGTGAACACGCAAGATTGGAGGCTCGGCTGATGTCGTAGAGCGTTGTTCCAGGTCCGTGCTCGATGGCCTGTCCCCACCCTCAACGTGCGCTGCCG
>JBOGXT010000434.1:0-4883 GCA_050694635.1 Thermoleophilaceae bacterium | reverse complement strand
ACCTGCACCGCCCCGACGCGGCCCAGGTGGCGAGCGTGGAGGTCACGACCGACAAGGCGCGGACGGCGGCGATCTACCGGCGCCCCTCGAAGGACTTCGAGGACCAGGCCTCGAACGGCCGGCCCTCGGCGCTCCATCTCGCGCGCGCGGTGCCGCTCCAAGGTGGCGAGCCGATTTCGGTCGACGGCCATGTGATCGGCGCCGTCGGCGTGAGCGGCGCGACGTCGGCCGACGAGGATCGCGAGCTGGCGCTGCTCGGCGCCGCGGCGGTGAGCGGCTGATGGCGGTCGCGACAGGAACGAGCGCGGCCCGCCTGCCAGGCCCGCCCGAGCTGCTGCCCGGCAGGCCCGACGCGATCGTCGACCTCCAGACGGTCGAGGGCCTGGCGCTGGTGCGCGGCGAGTGGCGCTACTCCGACGCCCGCGTTGAGGAGATCGACTTCGTCGCGCTCGGCTCGGCGGCGGACCCGCTCGGGCCGGGCGACCAGCCGAACCGCACCTACGACGTGCTCCCGCACGCCGAGGCGGCGGACTACGACGACTCGGGCTGGCGCGTGCTGGCCCCCGAGGAGACCCAGCTGCGCCTGGCCGACGGGCGGGTGTGCTTCAACTGGTACCGCGTGGCGGTCACGATCCCGGAGCGGCTCGGCGAGCTCGACCCCACGGGCTCCACGGTCGTCTTCGAGGTCGCGATCGACGACTACGCCGAGGTCTGGGTCGACGGCGAGCTGCCGCACGCGCTCGGCGACGCCGGCGGGCCGGTGGTGGCGGGCTTCAACGCGCCCAACCGTGTGATCCTGACCCCTGACGCCCGGCCCGGCCAGACGTTCCAGATCGCCGTGTTCGGCATCAACGGCCCCATCTCGGCCTCGCCGCGCAACTACATCTGGATGCGCACCGCCACGCTCGACGTGTACGCGCGCGAGCGGGCCACCGCGGCCGAGCGGGTCGACGAGCGGATCGAGCGGGTGGCGGGGGGCTTCGAGTTCACCGAGGGTCCGGTCTGGTCGCGCGCGGACGGCGCGCTGCTGTTCAGCTCGCCCAACACCAACGCGATCTACCGCTACGACCCGTCGACCGAGCGGGTCTCGGTCTTCCGCTCGAAGTCCGGCTACACCGGCGTGGACGTCGGCCGTTACCACCAGCCCGGCTCGAACGGGCTCGCCTTCTCGCCCGACGGCCTGCTGACGATCTGCCAGCACGGCAACCGGCGCGTGATCCGCGTGAACCCGCACGGCGACGTGACCGTCATGTGCGACTCCTACGAGGGCCGGCGCCTCAACAGCCCGAACGACCTCGTCTACCGCTCCGACGGCACGCTCTATTTCACGGACCCGGCCTTCGGGCTGCCCGGCGTGCTGGAGAACCCTGCGAAGGAGCTCGACTTCCAGGGCGTCTTCGCCGTGCGACCGGACGGCTCGGTCGCCGTGGTCGACGGCTCGCTCGAGGGCCCCAACGGGCTCGCGTTCTCGCCCGACGAGCGCTGGCTCTACGTCGGCGACTGGGACGAGGGCCACAAGGCGGTGATGCGGTACCCGATCGCCGCCGACGGCTCGCCGGCCGGGCCGGGAGAGCTCCTCTGCGACCTCACCGGCGAGCCCGGCGAGGACGCGATCGACGGCGTCAAGGTGCACCCGGACGGCCGCCTGTTCGTGTGCGGCCCGGGCGGCATCTGGGTGCTCTCGCCCGAGGGCGAGAAGCTCGAGCTGATCGAGCTGCCCGAGGCGCCGCACAACCTGGCCTGGGGGCCGGACCCGACCACGCTCTACGTCACCGCCCTGACGTCCATCTACCGCCTTCGACTGGAGGACCCGCGATGAGCAAGATCGAGACCGGAATGACACTGCCCGACTTCGAGCTGCCCGACGAGAACGGCGTGCTGCACAGGCTCTCGGAGCTGCAGGGCGACGACGTGATGGTGCTTCACCTTGCGCGCGGCGAGCACTGCCCGCGCGAGCGCCAGCACCACTTCGAGCTGCTGCGCTTCGCGCGCTGGATCCCAGTCGCCTTCACCCAGCTGGTTTCGATCTTCCCCGGCGTCAAGCACGACGCCTACAAGATGAAGATCGCCACCGGCGCCGAGTGGACGTTCCTCGCCGACGAGGAGCTCGAGGTGCGCGATGCGCTCGAGATCGACGAGTACACCGACACCCACCACGACTTCGCGGTGGTGCCGCACACGCTGATCCTCTCCCCCGGCCTGAAGGTCGAGAAGGTCTACGTCGGCTACTGGTTCTGGGGCCGCCCCTCGCCCGAGCAGCTCTGGGCCGACCTGGCCGAGCTGTTCGCCCGCCTCTACTCCGACTTCGACCCGACCACGCCGGAGGCACGGAGGGCTTGGGAGGAGCGGCAGGCCGCGGCGCCCGCGTAAGCCTCTTCTAACGTAAGCAACTGCTAACCTCCGGCCTCGATGGAGGCCGTGGCCCACGCGATCGCCGCACCGCGCCGGCGCGAGATCCTGCGCCTGGTGCGTGGACGGGAGGTGTCGGCCGGTGACATCGCGTCGCATTTCGACATCACCCGGCCGGCGATCTCCCAGCACCTGCGGGTGCTCCGCGAAGCGCAGCTGCTGGTCGAGCGCCGTGACGGAGCGCGGCGGCTCTACCGGGCGCGCCCTGAGGGGCTCGCGGAGCTGCGCGCGTTCCTCGAGGATCTCTGGGCCGAGGAGCTGCCGCGACTGAAGGCGGCGGCCGAGAGCGAGCAGAGGAGGCGTGACCGTGGCGGTAGAGTCGACTGAGACGGTCGAGCGCGAGATTCGCATCGACGCCGCTCCCGAGACGGTGTTCGCGTTCTTCACCGACCCGGAGCTCCTGCTGCGCTGGAAGGGCCTCGACGCGACGCTCGAGCCAGAGCCCGGCGGCGTCTACCGCGTCGTGATGAACGAGGAGGCCACCGTCCTCGGGCGCTTCCTCGAGGTCGAGCCGCCCACGCGCGTGGTGTTCAGCTGGGGCATGGCGGGCGAGGACCCGCTGGTTACCCCGGGCGCGAGCACCGTGGAGGTGACCCTCACCGCCGACGGCGAGGGGACGCTCCTGCGCCTCGTCCACCGCGACCTACCCGCGCGGGCGCGCGACGCGCACGCCCGCGGATGGGAGCACTACCTCGAGCGGCTGCGGGTGGCGGCCGGCGGCGACGACCCGGGGCCCGATCCGTGGGCGTCTTGACCAGCAACCGATGAGGAGGGACGGGATGGCCGACTACACCGCCAAGCGCTTCGACGAGATGGAGCCCCTCCTGGGCGGCTTCTTCCTGCGCGCCCGGGCGTCGCTGGGGGCGAGCTCGTTCGGGATGCAGATCCTGCAGATGCCGCCCAACGGCGGGGACTTCTACCCCAACCACGACCACGGGCACGACGGTCAGGAGGAGGTCTACGTGGTCCTGTCGGGCTCGGCCGAGTTCGACATCGAGGGCGAGCGCGTGGCCGCCGAGCCCGAGACCGCGGTCAGGGTCGCGCCCGGGACGAAGCGCCACATCACGCCGGGCTCCGACGGCGTGCGCATCCTCGCGATCGGCGGGGTCCCGGGCGGCGCGTATCGGCCGCCCGCGTTCACGGAGCTGGGCGGCCCCGAGCCGGTGGCTCCGCAGCAGTAGCCGCGCTAGTTGCTGCGGCCGCCCGGCAGGCAGCCGGGGTGCATCCGCACGCCGGCGAGGCGCATGCCGCCGTCGCCGAGGGGCGCGCCGCAGGCGGCACAGGTGGACTCCTGGCTCATTCGCGACGACATCGCGACGGCCCGAGTCCGCATCAGCACCTCGAGGCGGTGCACCTCGTCCCACGACAGGCGGGCGCTCAAAGGCGGGGTTCCTGGTCTACTCATCCTGCTTGTGCGAATGTGCCCATTAGGTACGAGAGAGAAACCTTTGCGCCGGCTGCTCACGATCCCGATCAGTCATTTCTGCGAGAAGGCCCGCTGGGCGCTCGAGCGGGCCGGGCTCGGCTACGTCGAGGAGCGCCACGTCCAGGGCGTGCACCGGATCGTCGCGCGGCGGGCCGGCGGGGGCGCGACCGTGCCGGTGCTGGTGACCGACGAGGGCGTCTTCGCGGAGTCCGAGGAGATCCTGCGCTACGCCGACGACCGCACGGAGGAGGGGCAGCGGCTCTTCCCGGCCGAGGGGCCGCCGCGCGACGAGGTCGTGGCTCTGTGCCGGTGGCTCGACGAGGGCCTCGGGCCGGACGGGCGGCGCCTGATGTACGCCCACATGCTGGAGCTGAAGGGGCCGATGCTGAGCGTGAACAACCAGGGCGTGCCGCGCTGGGAGGCGCGGGCGATGTCCGCCCTGTGGCCGCTCGTGACGCGCTTCGGGCGCCGCGAGCTGGGCATCGGGCCGAACACGGTCCGCGACGACGAGGAGCGCGTCCGGCGGGCCTTCGACGCGGTCGCCGAGCGGCTGGCCGACGGGCGTCCGCATCTGTGCGGCGAGCGCTTCGGCGCGGCGGACCTGACCTTCGCGTGCCTGGCGGCGGCCGTGGTGGTGCCGCCCGAGTACGGCGTCAGGCTGCCGCAGCCCGATGAGCTGCCGGAGCACGTCGCGCGCATGGTGCGGCCCTTCCGCGAGCACCGTGCCGGCGCCTACGCGCTGGAGCTGTTTCGCCGCGAGCGTCACGCGACCCGGGAGCCGGTCGCGTGAAGGGCACCCCCGCCCGTAGGGCCGACGCGGGCTGGGCCGAGCTCGCCGAGGCCCACTGGGACGCCGCTCGCGCGTGCTTCGAGGAGGCGCTGGCCGCGGAGGAGACGCCCGAGGCCTTCGAGGGGCTGAGCTGGGCGGCCTGGTGGCTCGACGACGCCGAGGCGGTGTTCGAGGCCCGCGAGCGGGCCTACGGCCTCTACAGGCGGGCCGGGGACCCCGCCGGCGCGGCGCGGATGGCCACCTGGCTCGCGTCCGACC
>JBOGXT010000433.1:0-4880 GCA_050694635.1 Thermoleophilaceae bacterium | reverse complement strand
GGCCTGGCTGGCGGTGTGGACGGACCGCCGCACGCTCGTGCAGTCGGCGGCCGCCCTGCTGGCGGCGCTTGCGCTCCCGGCGGCGGTGGCGCTCGCGATGTCGCCCGAGGGCGCCTTCGACGCCGTCCGCTACCACCTGGAGCGCCCGGTTCAGATCGAGAGCCTGCCCGCGAGCGGCGTCCTGCTGCTGGACCAGCTGGGCGCCGGCGAGGCCGAGAGCGTGAACACCCACCGCTCCGACGGGCTGGAGCACCCGGCGGCCGAAGCGCTCGCAGCGGTGGGCCTGGTCGCGATGCTCGGAGCGCTCGCAACTGTGGCGTCCCTCGCCGCAGGCGGGCGAACGCGTTCGCGCGCCGCGGGCCGGCCCCCGCCCGCCGACGCCCGGCGCCTGGTCCTCGCGTCCCTCGCCGCAGTTGCCGCCTTCGCGGCCCTCGGCAAGGTCCTCTCGCCGCAGTACATGCTCTGGCTCGTCCCGCTCGGCGCGCTCGCCTTTGCCTGGCGGCTGCACGCGCTCGCCGCCACGGTGGCCGCCGCCGCCGTCCTCACCCAGCTCGAGTTCCCGGTGCGCTACTTCGACCTCGTCGCCCGCGAGCCGTTCCCGGTGGCGGTCGTGGCCCTTCGCAATCTCGTGCTGCTCGGCGTCCTCGTCCTCGCCCTACGCGCGCTCCGCTCCGCCCGGCACCAGCACCTGCTCGATCCCGAGCGCCCGCCCGCTCGAGTCGCCCTCGACGAGGACGGCGTTCAGCCACGGGTCCTCGTCTGAGGTCTCGAAGCGCACCTGAGTCAGCGTCAGGAAGCGCTCCAGCGCCTGCTCGCGCTTCACGCCGATCACCCCGCCCCGCGGCCCGGTCATTCCGACGTCCGTGACGTACGCCGTGCCGCCCGGCAGCACGCGGGCGTCGGCCGTGGGGATGTGGGTGTGCGTTCCCACACAGGCCAACACGCGCCCATCCACGTGCCAGCCCATCGCCACCTTCTCGCTGGTCGCTTCGGCGTGCATGTCCACGAAGACCGCGTCGCACTTCCCGCGCAGCTCGGACAGCAGCGCGTCGACCTCGGCGAACGGCGAGCGGACCGCCTCGAGGAAGACCAGCCCCGACAGGTTCACGACCCCCAGCCGCATGCCGCCGGCCTCGACCACCGTGTGCCCCCGCCCGGGGCTGCCCTTCGGGAAGTTGGATGGCCGCACGATGCGCGGCTCCTGGTCGAGGTAGTCGTAGACCTCGCGGTGGCGGTAGGCGTGGTTGCCGAGCGTGATCGCGTCGACACCCAGGCCCAGCAGCTCGCGCGCAGTCTTGGGCGTGATGCCCAGCCCGCCGGCGGCGTTCTCCCCGTTCACCACCACGAAGTCCGGCCGGTGCCGCTCGCGCAGCCCGGGCAGGAGCTCCGCCAGCGTTCGCCGTCCGATGCCGCCGACCACGTCGCCTATGAACATGACCTTCACGGCGGGCGATTCTGCCAATCTGCGGGCGGTGGAGACAATCACCGCCACCACGATCGCCGCGCGGGACCTGGTCAAGCGGTACGGCGACCGGGTGGCGCTGCGCAACGTCTCCGTGTCGGCGGGCCGCGGTGAGCTGGTCGCGGTGATCGGCCCGAACGGCGCCGGCAAGACGACGCTGCTGTCGATCCTCGCCGGGATCCAGCGTGCCGACGAGGGGGCGGTCGACGCTCCGGCCTCGATCGGCTGGGTCCCTCAGCAGCCCGCCCTCTACGCGAAGCTCACCGTGGAGGAGAACCTGATGCTGTTCGCCCGGCTCGAGCGCAGCGCCGATCCACGCGCCACGGTCGACCGCATGCTCGAGCTGACCGACCTGGCCGATCGCGCCGGCGACCAGGTGGCCACCCTCTCGGGCGGCAACCGCCAGCGCGTGAACATCGCCATCGGCCTCCTCGGCGAGCCCGAGGTCCTGCTCTTGGACGAGCCGAGCTCGGCGCTCGACCCACGCCAGCGGGAGCGGCTCTGGGAGTTCATCCTGCGTCTCGCCGGCGAGGGCACCACGGTGGTCTACGCGACCCACCACATCCAAGAGGCGGACCGCTACGCCAACCGGCTGGTCGTGCTGGCCGACGGGGAGCGCGTCTTCGACGGGTCGCCCCGGGAGCTCGAGCAGGCCACCGGCACCACGGGCCTCGACTTCGAGCAGGCCTTCGTCGAGTACCTGCACCAGCGGGGCCACTGAGGAGATGCGCTGGCTGCTGCTCAAGGACCTCCGCATCCTGCGGCGCTCTCCGCTGCTCGTGTCGCTGCTCGTGCTGTACCCGATCGTGATCGCGGTGCTGATCGGCTTCGCGCTCTCGCGCGGGCCCGACAAGCCGGAGGTCGCGTTCTACAACGGGCTGGCGGGGACGCCGGCGATCGTGGAGCTGGGCGGCGAGCGGATCGACCTCACCGAGGAGGGCAGTCGGCTGTTCGAGGAGATCGAGCCGGTCCCGGTCGACAGCCGCGAGGAGGCGATCGAGAAGGTCCGCGACGGCGACGTGCTCGGCGCGCTGATCATCCCCGAGGACCTGGCCTCGAACCTCCAGTCCACGCTCGAGCCGGGCACCGTCGAGGTCTACTACAACGCCGAGGATCCGGCCAAGAAGGAGTTCGTCGAGAACACGATCGAGGCCCAGGTGCAACAGGCCAACGCGGCGCTGACGAAGCGCATCGCCCAGGAGGCGCTCGACCTGCTCGGCCTGATCAGCGAGGGCGGCGACTACACGTTCCTCGGCCAGAAGTTCGACGTGCTGGGCCTGGCCCGCGCCGAGCGGATCCTGGCCGAGGCCCGCGAGGAGCTTCCGCCCGGGTCGGCGGCCCGCCGGCAGCTCGACGAGGTGATCGAGTTCGGCGGGCTGGCCCGCGAGAACCTCGCCTTCTCCGATGACGTGCTGGCCGTGGTCGGCGAGCCGATCCGGGTGAAGGCCCGGGCGCTCGAGGGCGGCAGCACGTCGCTGAACGCGTTCGCCGTGGCGCTCGCCGCGGCCGTCTCGCTCATGTTCGTCACGCTGCTGCTGGCCGCCGGCATGCTGGCGATCGAGCGCGAGGAGAACGCCTTCGCGCGGCTGGTGCGAGGGCTCGTGTCGCGAAGCGCGCTGCTGGCCGAGAAGGCCGGTCTGGCCGCGGTCTGCTCGAGCGCCGTGTGCCTCCTGATGCTGGCCGGGCTCGGCCTGTTCGTGGACATCGACTGGGGCCGCTTCCCGCTCTGGCTGGCCGCGGTGGTGACGGGCGCGCTCGCCTTCGCCGCTCTCGGCCTGGCCATCGGCGCGCTCACCCGGGAGGTCCGCGCCGCGTCGCTGCTGGCGTTCATGCTCTCGCTGCCGCTCGCCTTCCTGGCGCTCGTGCCCTCGGGCGCGGTGGCCCCCGCGCTCTACGACACGATCCGCGCGATAAGCGCCGCCTTCCCCTTCAAGCCGACGCTCGACGCCCTCGACGCGGCCCTGAACGACGCCGGGGGCCTCGCGGGGCCGCTGCTCCACCTGGGCGGGCTGGCGCTGGCCTTCGGAGCCCTCAGCCGCATCGCCTTGAAGCGCTTCGCTTAGAGGCCGGCGCAGCCGGCCGGTCACAGCGCCTGGATGGCGCCGTTGCCATCAGAAGTGCGGGCGGGATGCCCGCACGGGCTAACCTCAGCGTGTGGCATTTCCCGCGACACGCCTGCGCCGCCTGCGCAAGACCGGCGTCCTGCGGGGAATGGTGCGCGAGACCGAGCTCACTCCGGCGCACCTCGTCCAGCCGACGTTCGTGCAGCTCGGCGAGGGCGAGCGCACGCCGATCGAGGCGATGCCTGGGGTCGAGCGCCTCTCGATCTCGCAGGCCGTCGAGGAGGCCGGCGAGGTCCACGCGCTCGGCATCCCGGCGGTGCTGCTGTTCGGGCTGCCGGCCGAGAAGGACGAGCAGGCGTCGGGGGCCTACGACGACGAGGGTGTCGTGCAGCTCGCGGTGCAGGCGCTGAAGGAGGCGCATCCCGAGCTCGTTGTGATCACCGACGTCTGCCTCTGCGGCTACACGTCGCACGGCCACTGCGGCGTCGTGCTCGACGACGGCACGGTGGACAACGACATCACGCTCGAGCTGCTCGCCAGGACCGCGATCTCCCACGCCCGCGCCGGGGCCGACGCCGTCGCGCCGAGCGACATGATGGACGGCCGCGTCGGCGCGCTGCGCGCGCAGCTCGACGCCGAGGGCTTCAAGGACCTGCCGATCGTCGCCTACTCGGCCAAGTTCGCCTCCGCCTTCTACGGGCCGTTTCGCGAGGCGGCCGACTCGGCGCCTGCGTTCGGCGACCGGCGCAGCTACCAGATGGATCCCGCCAACGCCGAGGAGGCCGTGCGCGAGGCGCTGCTCGACGTGAGCGAGGGCGCCGACGTGGTGATGGTCAAGCCGGCGCTGCCCTACCTCGACGTGATCCGTCGCGTCAAGGAGGCCACCAGGGTGCCGGTGGCCGCCTACAACGTCAGCGGCGAGTACGCGATGGTCAAGGCGGCCGCCGCGGCCGGGTACGTCGACGAGCGCGCGATCGTGCTGGAGACGCTGACGGCCATCCGCCGCGCGGGCGCGGACATCGTGATCACCTACCACGCCAGACAGGTCGCCGAGTGGCTGCGGTAGCCAAGACGCGCTCCCGCAAGGGCGGCGCGGCGGTGCCGCTCGACGAGACCGACCGCAAGCTGCTCAACCTGCTGCAGGGGAGCTTCCCGCTGGCCGAGCGCCCCTACGCGGAGGTCGCGCGCCTGGCGGAGCTCCCGCAGGACGAGGTCTTGCGCCGCACCGGGCGCCTGCTCGAGGAGCGCATCATCCGCGAGATCACCCCGATCTTCGACACCCGCGTGCTGGGCTACAGGTCGATGCTGGTGGCGGCCAGGGTCGACCCCGAGCATCCCTGGGCCGCGGCCAAGAT
>JBOGXT010000432.1:0-6523 GCA_050694635.1 Thermoleophilaceae bacterium | reverse complement strand
GCCAGGGCCTGGCGGCGGGCCCGTGGCGCCGCGCCGAAGCGCAGGGACCGGCGCGCCGTCTACGCCGCGCTGGAGCGCGTCCGGCGCGACAAGCGCATCGAGCCGGGCCAGCACCGGCGCTGGCGGCGCTGGTACGTCCGGTCGCTGCGCACCTACCGCCGCCTGCGTGGCGCCCGCCGGGACCAGCTGGGCTACGTGATCGACTCGGTCGAGGCGCTCGCCATGTCGCGCCACCTCGGCGTCACGCGCATGCCGGCCGCGTTCGTCCAGCTCGACCGCAACCGGCGCTACTGGCGCTCGCTCCCCTACCCCGGTTCCGGCGACCAGGTGAGCTTCAAGGGCAGCGAGATCCTCTACCAGTACTTCCCCGGCGAGGGCCTGCAGCTGCACCCGCTGTCGACGTTCAAGAAGGCCAACCACATGCACGGCGCCTGCGAGCGCGGCGAGCCGAGCTGCGACCAGGCGGGCCTGCGCCGGCTGCTCGACGAGATGACGGACCTGGCCGTGCGCCGCTCGCGCCGCTTCATCGCGTGGGAGTACGCCTTCCACTTCGGCGGCGGCTCGCCGCCCTGGATCAGCGGGATGGCGCAGGCGACCGGCCTCCAGGCATACGCCCGCGCCGCCGCCCTGCTGGGGGAGCCGAGCTACGTCGAGACGGCCCGGAAGGGCCTCGGGGCCTTCACGACCCGGCCTCCCCGCGGCGTGCGCACCGGCGGCCCGGCTGGCGGCGTGCACTACCTCCAGTACTCGTTCGCGCCGCGCCTGTACATCTTCAACGCGTTCCTGCAGGCGCTGATCGGGCTGCACGACTTCGGCCGCCTCGCCGGCGACGAGCGCGCCACCCGGCTCTACCAGCAGGCCGAGCCCGAGGCGCGCGAGGAGGTGCCGCTGTCCGACGTCGGCGACTGGTCGCGCTACTCGTACCGCGGCGCGGAGTCCACGCGCGACTACCACGAGCTGCTGCGCGAGCTCCTGGCGTCGATGTGCTCGCGCCGTCTGGGGCCGCTCTACTGCGACTACGCCGAGCGCTACCGCGGCTACCAGGTGGACCCGCCCGAGCTCGTCTACACCGGCCCGGACATGGCGACCGCCCGCCAGCCGGTGTCGCTGCGCTTCCAGCTCTCGAAGCTCTCGGCCGTCGAGGTCCAGGTGTACCGCGGCGACAATCTGGTCTTCTCCCGGCTCGGTACGTTCCGCCGGGGCAGCGGCGCCTTCTCCTTCCGGCCGGGCGCCCCCGGCTCCCTGAGCGTGCGGCTCGCGGCGAAGGAGCTCCGCACCGGGCTTGGCAAGAAGGGCCGCGCATCGGGGGTGCTGGAGGTCCAGCCCGGCTAGGGCCACTAGGATCGGCGCCTCTATGGCGCCCCGCACGATCCTGTACACCGGGAAGGGCGGCGTCGGGAAGACGAGCGTCGCCGCCGCCACCGCCCGCCGCTGCGCCGACGCCGGGCTGCGCACGGTGGTGCTCTCGACCGATCCCGCCCACAGCCTCTCCGACTCGCTCGAGGCGGAGCTCGGCGCGAACCCCACGCAGGCGGGCCCCAACCTGTTCGGCCAGGAGGTCCAGGCGCAGGAGGAGATGGAGCGCCATTGGGACTCGGTCCAGAGCTGGCTCGGCTCGCTGCTCGAGGAGCGCGGCATCGACCGGATCTCGGCCGAGGAGCTGACCGTGCCGCCCGGCATGGACGAGCTGTTCTCGCTCCTGTGGATCAAGCGCCACCACGAGGAGGGCGAGTTCGACTGCGTCGTAGTCGACTGCGCGCCCACGGGCGAGACGCTGCGGCTGCTCTCGTTCCCCGACGTGGTGACCTGGTGGCTCGAGCGCATCCTGCCCTCGCAGCGGCGGCTCGCGCCCTTCGCGCGCACGCTGTTCGACGTGCCGCTTCCCGGCGACGGCGTGTTCGAGGACGTCGAGCGCCTGGCCCGCAACCTGGTCGCCATGAACGGCATCCTGCGCGACCGCTCGCGCACGACGGTCCGCCTCGTGATGAACCCCGATCGGATGGTGGTGAAGGAGGCGATGCGGACCTTCACCTACCTGAACCTGTACGGCTATCTCACGGACGCCGTGGTGGTGAACCGGCTGCTGCCGGCGGACGGCTACTTCGCCGCCTGGAGCGAGGTCCAGCGCGAGCAGCTCGACGTTGTGCGCTCGGCGTTCGAGCCGGTGCCGGTGCTGACCGCGCCGTACCTCGAGCGCGAGGTGGTCGGGCCCGAGATGCTCGACCGGCTGGCCGACGAGGTCTTCGGCGAGCTCGACCCGGGCGCCGTGCTCCACACCGAGTTGGCGCAGGAGCTCGTGACCGAGAACGGCCGCGCCACGCTGCGCATCGACGTCCCGTTCGCCGAGAAGGGCGACCTGGGCCTGAAGAAGATCGGGCTCGAGGTGATCGTCCGGGTGGGCGGCCAGAAGCGGACCGTCATGCTGCCGCCGGCGCTCGCGGCCTACGCCACGAGCGGTGCGCGGTTCGAGGGCGGGACGCTCGAGATCTCGTTCGAGAGGGCCGGCGATGCACACTGACCCTCTGCGCGATGAGGAGCCGAGGCGCTCGGCGCCCCCGCCGACCGGCGGCCGCCCCTTCGACCCGGCCGCCCTCTTCGTGCTGCTCGACGGCGTGCGCGCCGCCACGCCGCGTGAGCTGCGCGACCAGGTCACGAACCTGATTCGCGAGTTCCTGCTCACGCTCCGCTCGCTGATCGACTGGTACCTCGAGCGGCTCGACCAGCGCCCGCGCGAGCCGGAGGTGGAGGACATCCCGATCGAATGAGCGACTACGCCGCACTGCCACCGGACCTGCCGGTGCCCGAGGACGACGGCGCCGCCGACCACCTGTCCGGCGCCGAGCTGCCTTCGCTCTCGCTGCCGGTGGCCGGTGGCGGTCGGTTCGACCTGCGCGGGAGCGAGGCCGCCGGGACGCTCGTGGCGTTCGTCTACCCGCGCACCGGCACACCGGGCAAGGCGTTGCCGCTGGGCTGGGACGACATCCCCGGCGCGCGCGGCTGCACGCCGCAGACCTGCTCCTTCCGCGACCGCCACGAAGACCTGACCGACCTGGGTGCCACGGTCATCGGGATCAGCGCGATGGGCCCGGCCGAGCAGGCCGCCTTCGCCGAGCGCGAGGAGATCCCCTACCCGCTCCTGAACGACGGCCCGCTGGCGCTGCGCGACCGGCTGGGCCTCCCCACCTTCGACGTCCACGGCACCACCCTCTACCGGCGCCTCACGCTCGTCGCGACGGGTGGGCGGATCGAGAAGGTCTTCTACCCCGTGTTCCCGCCCGACCGCAACGCGGAAGAGGTCGAGCGCTACTTGAAGTCCGGCAGGCCCTTGGGGCCGGCGTCGCGCTCGACGTAGCCCCACAGCCGGCGCACGTGCTGCGGGTAGCGCGCGGCCACGTTGACCCGCTCGTTGCTCGTCGCGTACAGGCGCTTGCGGCGGCCCTGGTTGTCGGCGATCAGCAGCCAGCGCCCGTCCGAGGCGGCCACGTGGTCGTTGTAGCACGCGGTGTGGTAGGTGCGTGCCCGGCCGGGCTGCCTGCCGTCGAGCAGCGGGGTCAGGTCCACCCCGTCCATGCGCTCGGGGACCTCCTGGCCGAGTGCCGCCAGCACCGTCGGGCCGATGTCGTGCGTGGAGGCGTAGTAGCGGCTCGCCTGCCCGGCGGCCTTGCCTGCAGGGTGACGGAGCAGGAACGGCACGTGGCTCAGCTCCTCGTGGATCTCGTCGTAGCGCTTGCCCACCCAGCCGTACTCGCCGAGCAGCACGCCGTGATCTGAGATCAGCACGACGAGCGTGTTCTCGGCCACGCCCAGGTTCGCGAGACGGTCGAGGAAGTGGCCGAGCCAGGCGTCCACGAGCGTGACCTCGGCCGCGTAGAGCTGGCGCATGCGCCGCAGGATCCCGTTCGAGAGCTCGAGCGAGCGATACCTGGCGGAGGGCGTGGGGAACGGCTGGATCGGCTCCAGCGGCGCGCTCGGCGGGCCGTAGAGGTCCTTGATCCGCCGCGGGGCGTCCCACGGCTCGTGCGCGTCGAAGGAGTCGATCACCAGGGCGAAGGGCTGGCGCGCGTTCGCCCACTCGATCCAGTTCATGCCGTTGCGGAAGACGCGCGCGGCCAGAAAGTCCTCCTCCCGGCGGTCGCGCGGGTTGGCGGCCAGGTAGGCGGCCATGCGCGGCTCGGCGCGCGACCCGCGCAGCGACTGGGGCAGGTGGCGCCCCACCTCGGCCTTGCTCACCTTGCGGGTGGGCTTGCGCCGCAGCGGAACCTGGCCGTCCACCAGCTCGACCCGGTCGAAGGTGCGCCGGAAGCGCTTGTGCACGCTGAGCAGGAGGTGCGGGTTGTCGGTCACGTAGCCGGTCGTCCAGCCCTGCTCGCGCAGGACCTCGGTCCAAGTCTTGCCGTCGCTGCCGACCGGCTCCCAGCCCGGCTGCGGGGGCAGGTCCCTGTAGGGGTGCCAGCCGCGGAACGGGAACGTGCGGCGGCCGGCCATGATCGCGCGGCGGGCGGGGATCGTGGGCATGCCCTCCGGGTAGGCGCGCGTGAAGCGCAGCCCCTCCCGGGCCACCTTGTTGATCGCCGGCGTGCGCGCCCGAGGGCCGTAGACGTGGTCGGCCCGCAGGCTGTCCATGACCACCACGACGACGTTCATCGCCCCCGGTGGCGCCGCCTGGCGCTTGAAGGGAGCGTTGCCGGCGGCCTGGTCGTCCTTGTCGCAGCCCGCCGCGCCGAGCAGCGTGATGCCGGCGGCACCGGCACCGCCGGCCTGGATCAGGTCCCGGCGTGTGAGGTTGTCCCGCAAGTCGCTAGTGGTTCCCGCCGAACCACCTAAGACCGGCCCCGCGAGATGTCGATCGAGCGGATCGCGTGCTCGTCGGGGAGCTTGTCCAGCACCTCGCGCACGATCTCGTGCACGTCGCGCTCGTCGTGCCCGAAGTCGTCCAGGAACGACTTCAGCGCCGTCCAGGTGATCTTCAGCTGGGCCGGAGTCAGATCGAGCCGGTAGGCGATCTCGTCCGGCCCGATGAGGTGGATCTCTTCGTCAGCCATGGCAGCCCGGAACAGTAGCCGTACTACTCTTCGGGGCGTGCCGAACACCTGGATACTCACCGGCTCGCTCGACAACTTCCGCGCCACCCGCGAGCACGGGTTCAAGGTGATCGGCGCGAAGGAGGGCCGCCGGCGGATGGCCGAGCAGATCGCTCCAGGCGACCGGATCGTGTTCTACGTGACGGGGGTGCAGGCGTTCGGCGCGATCGTGCGGGTGACCGGGGAGATGTACGAGGACCGCACCAAGATCTGGCCCGGCAAGCCCGGCAAGGTCGACCCGTACCCCTGGCGCTTCGAGACCGAGCCGGAGCTCGTCCTGGACGAGGACGACTTCGTGCCCGCCGTCGAGCTGGTGGCGGAGCTCGAGCATGCGAGGAAATGGCCCGCCGCGCACTGGCAGCTGGCCTTCCAGGGCCAGCTGCGCACCGTCTCGGACGCCGACTCCGGGCTGCTCGAGCGCCGGCTCCACCTGGCGGCGCCCGCCGCGGCGTGAGTGGCGGAGAGCCCCAGGACCGGATCCGCACGCTCCTCCTGCGCGGGGACAACCGGCTGAAGAGCGGCCGCCCGGAGCGCCTCCCGCGTACGGTGGAGGCGTTCGAGCACGCCGCCGAGCTGACGCGGGACCCCGCCGTCGATCCGGCCGTGCGCCAGCTCGTCGAGCGGCGGCTTCGGGCGGCGCGCTCGCTGAGCGGCTGATGGAGCATTCGCGCCACTACTCGCTGGAGGAGGCGTCGGCGCTGCTGCCTTGGGTGGCGGAGCAGCTCGAGCGGATGCGCTCTGCTCGGGACCGGCTCGGCGACAGCGACGCCCGGGCCGCGCTGGCGGCCGCCGGGCAGGGCAACGGCGGCGGGCAGCCGGGCAGGGTCGTCTCCGAGGGCTTCCTCGAGCTGCGCGAGTCGATGCTCGAGCTGCGCGAGCGCGAGATCGTGCTGCGCGACCTCGACCGCGGGCTGATCGACTTCCCCTCGCTCCGCGGCGAGCGCGAGGTCTACCTGTGCTGGGAGGAGGGCGAGCCGGAGATCGGCTTCTGGCACGACCCCGAGGCGGGCTTCGCGGGGCGGCACCCGCTCGACGATGGCTGAGCTGGTCCGCACGTTTCGCCGCCTGAACGCCGAGCAGCGCGCCGCCGCCGTGGGAGCGGTGCTGTTGGCTGTGAGCACCTTCGGGCCGTTCTCGTTCGTCGAAGCGGCGGAGCTCCTGATCGTCCTGGGCGTCCTGGCGCTGCTGCGGGCGCGCGCGGAGGGCCGGCGCTTCCATCTGCCCTTCGGGGACGGCACGGTGATCGCCGCCGCCGGTGTCTGGGCGGCGGCGCTGATCGTGGTGAGGTTGTTCGACCGCGCGCTCGGCCTCAACCTCCTGGCGCTCGCCTGCGCCGCGATCCTGATCCTGGCGGGGCTGCGCGAGCGCGCCAAGCGCCCGCCCGACGACCTGCCGGACGAGCACCGGACGCCGCCGATCCGCCGTCGGGAGCGGCCCCCGCC
>JBOGXT010000431.1:0-8398 GCA_050694635.1 Thermoleophilaceae bacterium | reverse complement strand
GGCCTGCGCGGCGGCCCGGCCGAGGACATCGGCGAGTCGGCGGTCCGCCTGCGCAGCGAGCCGCGCCGCCTGCGCATCCTGCCGCCGCTCGTGGAGCCGGCGCGCGACGACTACGTCGAGGTGACCGCCCACGGCGACCCCTACCTCACGCGCGACCTGTACGTGAACGGCGCCGAGAACCACGTGCCGATCGAGGAGGAGGAGCAGCAGCACTTCTTCCACGGGCTGATGGACGCCGAGCTGTCGGCGGCCGAGCTGATGGCCCGCAACTCGCACGAGCACCCGGAGATGCCGTGGGACTTCCACGTGGATATGGCGCGCCAGAACTGGGACGAGTTGCGCCACGCCAGGCTGCACGATCTGCTGATGAAGGACGAGCTCGGCTGCCGGTGGGGCGACTTCCCGGTCGGGTTCTCCTACTTCAAGTCGATCTACGCCTACGACCTGCTGGGCCGGCTCTGCCTCTTCAACGGCACCAGCGAGCAGAGGGCGATGTGGCGCCACTCGCACCGGCGAAAGACGCTGATGGAGCTGGGCCAGCAGCGCGTGGCGATGGTGTTCGACTACCTGCTGGCCGACGAGGTGCCGCACGTCCACAACGGCGTGCGCTGGGGTGCCTACCTGCTGGGCGGGAGCGAGGAGGCCTACCGCGACAAGGTGCGCGAGCTGCGGGCGGGGCTGGACGAGACCGGCGCGCCGGCGGAGAGCCCGACGTCGGCCTGATCGCGCCCTCTCCGGCCATCGCGCGCCGTGAGGAGGATCTCGAACCGCACGAGTGGTGAGATGCGCAGGCGATCCGCGAGCAGCGCGCGCGTCCAAGGCTCGCGGAGGTGCGGATGTGGGCGCGCGACCACGCGGAGGTGTCGACGGCGAGCGGCAGCGCACCCCAGGGGTCTCGGCTACGGGGTTGGCCAGGCACGCCGCTTGCCGTCGCGGAGCAGCTCCCAGTCGATTCCCGCGGTCTCGGGCTGCTCGAAGCTCTCGGCCAAGCGCGCGCGGCAGGATCCAGGCACCTGCGCCGGTCAGGCGCTGGTCTCGGTCGGTCTCGGCGAGCACCTGCCGGGGCAACGCGAGAATCCAGAACGCGGTCTCGAGGTGCGCCTCGTCGTCGAGGTCGAGGTCCGACGCGAGCTCCGCCGGCCTGGCCTACTCGTTCTCGGGCGTGTAGCCGGCCTGCTCGGGGTCCGGCTCCGGCTCGACGTCCTCGTCGTCGCTGCTCGCCGCGGCGCGCTCGCGGCCGTCGCCGCCGTGGTAGGTCGCCTGGAAGGTCTCGAGCAGCTCGTCGCGGCGCGATTCGTCGACCGGGACCTCGTCGGCGATCAGCACCCAGTCGGCGCCTTCGAACTCCTCGAGGTTGAAGATCTCGCCGTCGATCGAAGGCGAGTCGTCCACCACGATCATGATCTCGGTCTGCGGGTTCAGGTAGCAGCCGGGGCGGACCAGGAGGTCCTCCAGCTCGAATCGGCGATCGTCGGCCATCGGAGCGCAGCCTATACCCGAGATAGGCCCGCGCGCACTGGACAGGTTCTCTACTCGCTCGCCCTGTCATCCTATCTACTACATCTCCCGCAAATGCTGTAGTAGTATCCCCGGTGCGTGACCTTGAGCGACCAACGGAGCGGACCCGACGACACGGTTGACGTGCGGCGAGCGGCGGCGCTCGTCGGGCGTCATCCCGAGACCATTCGGCGCTGGGTGTGGTCGGGACGGCTGGCCGCGCGCCGGGAGGGAAACCGTCTGCTCGTGTCCCGTGCCGATGTCGTGGCGGCGGCGAGCCAAGGATTACCGGTGGTAGGACTCGGCGAGTGGGCCGACCGGGCGCGGGGCGCGCGCGAGGCCAGCGGATCGGGGCGCTCAGGTCGCGGCGCCGCCGATCTCGTCCTCGAGGACCGCGCCCACCGCACCCACGAGGTCTGAGGCCCGTGCCCGTCGTTGACGCGAGCGTCGTCGTCGACTGGGTCGCCCCTGACGCCGATCCCGAGCTTCCGGCGGTGGCGCTGTTGGGGCGGCTGGCGACGGACGACGCCGAGCTGCTGGCGCCGCGCCTGTTGATGGAGGAGGTCTCCAACGCGTTGCTGACCGGAGTGCGCCGCGGACGCTGGAGCGGCGCCGCGGCCGATACCGCCAGGAGCGTGCTGCGCCAGCTACCCGTGCGCCTTCTCGACGAGGCACGAGATCTCGACCGAGCCTGGGATCTCGCTCGCCGCTACGACAACCATCCGATCTATGACCTGCTGTACGTCGCGCTCGCCGAACGGCGCCGAACCCAGCTCATCACCGCCGACGCGATGCTCAGAGACAGGCTGGTCGGGCTCGACTGGCTCGTTTCGCCCCAGGACCTGCTCGACTAGAGGACGCGACAGGCATCACCCCCCGAGCGACCGCAGCTGGCGCTCCACCTCGGCGTCCACGTCGAGCGGCTGTTTGCCCTGTCGCAGCCGGCGCTCGTTGCGGGCCACCACCAGCTGGCGGACCTCCTCGCGCAGGCCCGGGTCGTCGCCGCTCCCGGGCGTCGTGAGCGCCGCCAGCTCGGCGTCCACGTCGAGCGGCTCCTCGCCGCGCGCCTCGCGCCGGGCCGACTTCGCCTCGAGCATCTGGCGGATCTCCTCGCGCGCCTCGGCGCTGTCGGGCGCGGCGCCGGCCGCCTCACGCCGCATCACCAGGTCGCTGGCCCCGATGCTTCCGTACACGCGGCCGCTGCCCCAGTAGCTCACGGCGGCCACCAGCACTGCGACGATCGAGACGACGATGATGATCGTGCCGAAGTCCACGAGCCCTAGTCTGACGGCATGTGGCAACGGCTTCGCCGCCGCACTCTCGCCCCGGGCCGGCCGGCGCTCCACCCCGACCAGGTCGGCTTGCTCGTGTTCACGCTCCTGGCGCTTGGAGGCGGAATCTACGCGGCGCTGAGATTCCTCCTGTAACCTGGGGAACAGGGATTGACTGACGAATCAATCAAGGAGCCGAACCAGTGGTCGACTTCAGCCTGACCGACGAGCAGAAGGACATCCGCCAGCTCGCCCACGACTTCGCGGAGAAGGAGATCCGCCCGAAGGCCTGGGACTACGACAGGGACTCAACCTTCCCCCAGGACGTGATCGAGAAGGCCTGGAAGGTGGGCCTGATGAACTCCCACGTGCCCGAGGAGTACGGCGGGCCCGGGCTCGACTACCTCACCGGGTGCCTGATCGAGGAGGAGCTCGGCTGGGGCTGCTCCGGCATCGGCACCTCGCTGATGTGCAACGGCCTCGCGGCCGCTCCCGTCGCGCTCGGCGGCTCCGAGGAGATCAAGAAGGAGTACCTCGGGATGCTCGCCGAGGAGCCGAAGCTGGCCTCCTTCTGCCTCACCGAGCCCGACGCCGGGTCGGACGTCTCCGGCATGCGCGCCACCGCCGTCAAGAAGGGCGACAAGTACGTCCTCAACGGCACCAAGTGCTTCATCACCAACGGCTCGTACGCCGACTGGTACACGGTCTACGCCAAGACGGACATGGACGCCGGGCACCGCGGGATCTCCGCGTTCGTGGTCCCGCGCGACGCCGGGGTGGTCGTGGACAAGAAGGAGGACAAGCTCGGTCAGCGCTCCTCCGACACCGCGATGATCTCCTTCAACGACGTCGAGATCCCCGCGGGCAACCTGCTGGGCGAGGAGGACAAGGGCTTCAAGCTCGCGATGATGACCCTGGACCGCACCCGCCCCGGCGTGGCGGCGATGGCGGTGGGCATCGCCCAGGCGGCCTTCGAGTACGCGCGCGACTACTCCAAGGAGCGCGTGCAGTTCGGGGTGCCGATCGCCATGCACCAGGCGATCCAGTTCATGATCGGCGACATGGCGACCAAGGTCGAGGCGGCCCGCCTGCTGACCTGGAAGTCCGGCGCGCTGCTCGACCGGGGCGAGCGCAACACGCTTGCCTCCTCGCACGCCAAGCGCTTCTCCGCGGACGCCGCGATGGAGATCACCGTCGACGCCGTGCAGGTCTACGGCGGCTACGGCTTCATCAAGGAATACCCGGTCGAGAAGCTGATGCGGGACGCCAAGATCATGCAGCTCTACGAGGGCACCTCGCAGATCCAGCGCCTGGTCATCGCACGCGAGGTGC
Source organism: Thermoleophilaceae bacterium (assembly GCA_050694635.1). Classification (GTDB taxonomy): domain Bacteria; phylum Actinomycetota; class Thermoleophilia; order Solirubrobacterales; family Thermoleophilaceae; genus JACVRW01. Next base: position 4,298 of record JBOGXT010000431.1, on the reverse strand, counting down.
TGATGCCTCGCCGTGTCGAGGAGCCGGCCACAGCTGCCGCCTGACACCATTGGGCTGCGTGAGCCCTTCGAAGAGGGAGCGCAGCCGTGAGGCGGTTCGGGAAGCCGTGGCGCAGGCCGGCGGGCTCGAGGCCGAGGCGCCGGCCCGGCGGCCCCAGGACCCGTTCACGAGCGGGCTTCGCCGGCGTGAGGTGTTGCCGCTGCTGGTGCTTCACCTGATCGCCCAGGGGCCGAGCTACGGCAACCAGCTCATGGAGCGCATCGCCGGCATGACCGCCGGGGTGCTCTCGGTCAACCCCAACACGATGTACCCCCTGCTGCGCCAGCTCGAGGGCCGCGGCCTGATCCGGGGCGAGTGGGAGCACCCGGAGCGCCGCACGCGGCGCTACTACTCGCTGACCGACGACGGCCGCGTCGAGTACGAGCGCCTTGTGGAGGAGGTGCGGCCGTTCCTCGACTCCGTGAAGTCGTCGATCGAGGAGATCGTGCGAGAGGTGTACGGACGGTGAGGACCGCGCGGGCGCAGGCGGACCTCGTGCTCACGCCCGAGGCGGCGCTGCGCCTCTGGAGCGACGTGGAGCGGTGGCCGAGCTTCGTCGAGGGCTTCGCCCGCACGCTCGAGAGCGCACCGGAGTGGCCCGCGGCCGGCGCTCGGGTGGTCTGGGAGTCCACGCCGGCCGGCCGCGGCCGAGTGACCGAGAAGGTCGCCGAGGGGGAGGGGCCGGACCGCTTCGTGACCACGGTCTTCGAGGAGCGCCTCCACGGTACCCAGACCTTCCGCGTCGTCGAGAGCGAGGCGGGCTCCCGGGCCGAGCTGAGCCTCGAGTACACGCTCACCAAGTACGGGCCGCTGTCCGCCGTGGCCGACGTGATCTTCATCCGCCGCGCGATCCGCGACTCGCTGCGCCGCACGCTCACCCGGTTCGCCGTGGAGGCGGAAGAGGAAGCAGGCCTGCGTTGAGCATGTACTAGCCTGCGCCGCCATGTTCGTCTTCAAAGCCGCCGTGGCGGGAGCGGGCACCATGGGCGGCGAGATCGCCCAGGTCATCGCCTCCGCCGGCATCCCCGTCGTCCTCAAGGACGTCAAGCAGGAGTTCGTCGACCAGGGCCTGACCAAGGCCCGCGAGGTCACGCAGGGCCAGCTCGGAGCGCTGGTCGCGAAGGGGAAGATCACCCAGGAGGATGCCGACCGCCAGCTCGAGGAGATCGTCGGCCGCATCGCTGGGACGGTCGACTACGAGGGCTTCGGGGACGTCGACTTCGTGCTCGAGGCCGTGCCCGAGCGGATGGACGTCAAGCAGGCGGTGTTCGCCGAGCTCGACGCCGTCACGCCGGGCCACGCGATCCTCGCGTCCAACACCTCGGCGCTCTCGATCACCGAGATCGCGGAAGCCACGACGCGGCCCGACAAGGTCGTCGGTTTCCACTTCTTCATTCCCGCCTCGATCATGCGCCTGATCGAGGTGATCGAGGGGGAGGAGACCTCGGAGGAGACCGTCCAAGCTGCCGCCAACTTCGCCCAGGCGATCCGCAAGACCGCGATCCGCTGCGGCGAGGTGCCCGGCTTCGTGGTCAACCGAATCCTGATCTCGTCGGCGTCCGAGGTGTGGCGCGTGACCGAGGAGGAGGGCCTCGACCCGCACGAGGTGGACGAGGTCTTCAAGGCATCCGGTGCGGTGCCGATGGGCCCGTTCTACCTGGCCGACTGGTCGGGGCTCGACACCGCCCTGCACGTCGCCGAGTACCTGCGCGACTCGTACGGCGACCGCTTCTACGTGATGGACAAGATGAAGGAGCTGGTGGAGGCGGGGAACCTCGGCCAGAAGACCGGGAGGGGCTTCTATGAGCACGGCTAGCGCGACGGCCGAGACGCTGGTTCAGCGGATGGGCCTGAAGACACTCGTCGAGGCCTGCCTGGTCCTCGAGGAGGGCGTGGCCTCGGCCAAGGACATCGAGATGGGCATGATGATGGGCGCGGGCATCCTGCCCGGCCCGTTCGCGCGGGCCGACGACGCCGGCCTCGACACCATCCTGGAGCAGCTCGAGCGCGCGGAGCGCGAATGGGGCGAGGCCTTCGAGCCGCCCGTGCTGCTGCGCCGCCTGGTGGCCCAGGGCCGGCTCGGGAAGAACACAGGCCAGGGCTTCTTCCCCTACCCGCAGCCGGACGCCGGCGACCAGCGCGAGACGGTGCTGCTCGAGACGCGCGGCCACGTGGCCATCGCGTGGCTCAACCGGCCTCCCGCAAACCCGCTCTCGCCGCAGGCGGTGCGCGACCTGATCTCCGTCTGGGAGGAGATCGAGGGCGAGGTGCGCGCCCTGGTGATCGCCTCGTCGAACATCTTCACGTTCAGCGCCGGGGCGGACATCAAGGAGTTCACGAAGATGAGCCCCGACGCCGAGGGCGCGGAGCTCGTCCAATCGGCGCACCGCTTCATGCGCGGCATGGAGACGTCCTCGACGGTCACGATCGCCGCCGTCAACTCGATCGCCTTCGGCGGCGGCTGCGAGCTCGCGATGGCCTGCGACTTCCGCATCGCGGCCGAGTCGGCCACCTTCGGCCAGCCCGAGATCAACCTCGGCATCATCCCCGGCTTCGGCGGCACACAGCGGCTGCCGCGACTCGTGGGCGAGGCGAAGGCGCTCGAGCTGAACCTGTCCGGCGACCCGATCGACGCCTACGAGGCGCACCGGGTCGGGCTCGCCAACCAGGTGGTGCCCGACCACGAGCTGTTCGACGCCGCGCTGGCGTGGGCGCGCAAGCTGGCCGGCCAGGCGCCGATCGCGATCGAGGAGATCAAGAAGCGCTCACACCGGCCGGACCTCGACGATGGGCTCGCGACCGAGGCGGAGGGCTTCGCGCGGGCGTTCGGCTCGGAGGACGCCAAGGAGGGCATCGGCGCCTTCCTCGGCAAGCGCAAGCCCTCGTTCAAGGGCCGATGACGGTGGAACGGCATCGCCGCGCAGCGGGCCAGCCCGCTGCTTGGCGCACCGCCGTCTCGGCCTCCGCGGAGCGGCTGGCGCAGCTGCTGCGCGACTCGAAGTGCACCGTGGTGCTCACCGGGGCGGGCGTGTCCGTGCCCTCGGGGATCCCCGACTTCCGCAGCCCGGGCACGGGCCTGTGGGAGAACGTCGACCCGATGGAGGTCGCGCACATCGACGCCTGGCGCCGCGACCCCGATCGCTTCTGGGGGTTCTACGGCGACCGCTTCGTGTCGCTCTTCGACAAGCAGCCCAACGACGCCCACCTCGCTCTGGCCGAGCTCGAGCGGCGCGGACTGGTCAAGGCCGTGATCACCCAGAACGTGGACCGGCTGCACCGCAGGGCCGGCAGCGAGCGGGTAGTGGAGGTGCACGGGTCGATCGAGCACAGCGTCTGCCTGGAATGCCGCGGCAAGCTGTCCCTGGAGCGTGTGATGGAGCAGCTGCGGGCCGGCCACGGCGCCCCGGAGTGCCCCGCCTGCGTCGCCCCGCTCAAGCCCGACGTCGTCCTGTTCGGCGAGCTGCTGCCCGAACGCGCGATGGCCGAGGCGCATGACCTGGCCCTCGAGGCGGACCTGATGGTGTGCGTGGGCTCGTCGCTCGAGGTCTACCCGGTCGCGGGGCTGCCCGCGATGACGCGCGGTGGCGGCGGGCGGCTCGCGCTCGTCACACAGGGCCCCACCCCCTACGACGCGGACGCCGAGGTCAAGCTGGACGGCGACGTGGTCGAGGATCTGCGCGCGGTGCTCGCGGCTTTGTAGTGCTCGCGTGAACCGCGTTCTCGCCGCGGTGGCGGTCGCCCTGCTCGTCGTGCTGGCGGCGGCCGGGGTCCTGGCGCAAGAGAGCGAGGAGGCCGAGCAGGCGGCGCCCGCACTCGCGCCCGGCGCGCCGGCGGAGCGGGTGGAGCGCCGCGTGGAGGAGGTCGCGCGCGACGTCGAGCGGGTGCGCGAGCTCGAGTTCGACCGCCTGCCGCGGGTGCGGTCCGTGAGCCCTTCGGAGGTCCGCCGGGCCGGCATGTCCGAGCTCGACCGCTACGTGCCGCGGCGCCGACAGGCGATGGTGCTTGGCGAAGGACGCCTCACTGGCGCGGCGGGTGGCGCAGCGGACCGCGCGCTGAGGGGCCCGCCGTTAGGCGACGCCTAGCCGCGCAGGCGATGTCGCCGCAGTGCGGCCTCCATCGCGGTCACGGCCTCCTCGATGCTCGTCGTCGTGCCCTCGCCGAGCTCGCCGCGCAGCGCCGCGTTGGCCGCCTCCCCGATCGCGCTTCGCCAGTCGTGCAGCGCGCCCCCGTCCGGCAGCTCCGCGATCAGCGCTTCCAGG
>JBOGXT010000430.1:0-5381 GCA_050694635.1 Thermoleophilaceae bacterium | reverse complement strand
CGCGTCCACCACGGCGTCGCCGGCCAGGCGCCGCGCCGCGAGCACGGCGATCGCCGCGAACATGAGGCAGCCGCCGACGGAGACGAGCGTCCGCCGGCGGTCGCGCGACAGCGCGACCGCCCCGGCGAAGGCCGCGACGGCGAGGACGAGCAGCACCCAGACGATCGTCTCGAACAGATCGAGCAGATCCTGTGCGCTCTCCAGCTGGTCGCCGTCGGCGATCTGGAGCATCGCCACCTCGGGTGGCAGGCGGTCCACCACGTTGGGCGGCAGGCCGGTGCTGGCCGCGACCTGCTCGAAGAGCGACCCGAGATCGAGCGAGACCTCACCGCCAACCCGGCCCTCGACGACGTCGAGCAGGCGGCCGTGGGCCGCCTCGTTGGCCGTCCTCCAGGCCTCCAGCGCGAGGGCGTTTCCAAGCAGCCGCGGCGCGTTTCGCCGCGCCACCTCCTTGAGGCCCGCGGCGGCCGGGCCCGCCAGGCTGTCGAGCCGCGGCGGCAGCGCCTCCGCGATCTGCGCCTCCACCTCGGCGCTCTGGAAGAGCTGGTCGACGATGAAGACCCCGACGGCGGTGCGGACCGGCTCGTTCTCGAGCAGCTCCTCGCTCGTATCCGCCCACTGCTCGGTGTCGAGCGCCTGCCGCTCGGCCCACAGGCCGAAGCCGAAGATCGTCCAGAGCACCGTGCCGACCACCAGGAGCGCCGCGACGCCCGCCTTCCGCACTAGCCGCCTCCCCGCCGCCGACCGATCAGGAAGCCGAGCCCGGCTCCGATCAGCATCGAGATGGCGATCACGATGATCAGCGGCGTCGACCAGGTCCCGAGGATCCAGTTGACGTCGACCTCGTCGACGTTCAAAACCGCGAACGCGGCACCGAGCCCGCCGAGCCCCAGCGCCGCGAGGGTGCGCGCCTGCTCGCGGCGTCCGCGGGCGGGCGTGCGTCCGTCTGTGCCTACAGGCTTGTTCGCCGGGCCGCGCATGGGGCGATTGTCCGAGCCCTGGGGGTGAGCGGGAATCACCCGGTGCGGGTGATGCGCCCTAGCCCCCAGTGACGCGACCATGGCCTTGGAACCGCCCCGGATTCAGGAGACGCAATGGCAAACCTCGTGGCAATCGCCTACGACGACCTTGACCAGGCCAAGCAGGTCATGGGCACCCTCGGCGAGCTGGTCAAGGAGCACTCGATCACGCTCGAGGATGCGGTGATCGTCGAGCACAGGCCCGGCGGGAAGATGAAGCTACATCAGCCGTCGCTGGCCGGCGCCGGCGCCGCCGGCGGCGCGCTGTGGGGCGGCTTGATCGGGCTGATCTTCCTGGTCCCGCTGTTCGGTATGGCGATCGGCGCGGCCACCGGCGCCGCCGCGGGCGCGATGAGCGACTACGGCATCGACGACGACTTCATGAAGGATCTCGGCGAGAAGCTGCCCGAGGGCGGCGCGGCCGTGTTCGTGCTGGTGCGCGAGGCCACGCGCGACAAGGTCGTGCCGGAGGTCTCGAAGTTCGGCGGCCATGTGATCCAGAGCTCGCTCTCGAACGAGCAGGAGGCCGCGCTCCAGGAGGCGCTCGACAGCCGCGGCGCCGCCGCGTAGACACGCCCGCGCGGATCTCCTGGCTGGGCCACGCCACCGTGCTCTTGGAGCTCGGTGGCGTCCGCCTGCTCACGGATCCGGTGCTGCGGGCGCGGGTCGCGCACCTGCGCCGCCACGGCGCGGCGCCGGAGGTGCCGAAGGGGGTCGACGCGGTGCTGCTCTCGCACCTCCACTACGACCATCTCGACCTGCCGTCCGTGCGCCTGCTGCCTAGCGACGTCCGCGTGCTCGCGCCGGCCGGTGCAGGCGCGCCCCTGCGCCCCGCGGGCATCAGGCGTGTCGAGGAGCTCGTGCCCGGCCAGGTCACCGAGGTCCGCGGGATACGGGTCGAGGCCACGCCCGCCGAGCACGGCGAGCGCCGCAGGCCGCTCGGCGCCCGCGCGACGCCGATCGGGTTCGTCGTGCGCTGGCGGCACTCGGTCTACTTCGCCGGGGACACCGGGATGTTCCCCGGGATGGCGGACCTCGCGCCCGTCGATGTCGCGCTTCTTCCCGTGGCCGGCTGGGGTCCGAAGCTGGGACCGGGACACATGGACGCCAGAAATGCGGCGCAGGCCGCGGCGCTGCTGCGTCCGGCGATCGCCGTGCCGATCCACTGGGGCACGCTGCATCCACGTGGCCGGCGCCGGGGCGCCTGGTTCGACGAGCCGCCGCACGACTTCGCCGCCCGCGTGGCCGACCTCGCCCCGGAGGTCGACGTCCGGATCCTCGAGCCCGGAGGGGCGGCGCTCGAGCTGTAGCCCCGGCAGGAGCAGCCCGGGCGCGGCGAACGCGCCGGCATGGAGTGGCGCAGCGGCGCCGAGGGACCGCGGGCGCTCGCGGTCGCCGAGACGCTCATCGGGCAGATCTATCTGGTGACCGTGGTGGCTCTGATCGTCGCGAACCTGGGGCGCCGCCAGCCGGCGTGAGGTAGCCCTCGTGGCCCAACGCGCCGAGCCAGCCGCGCATGATGCGGTGCACGTGCTCCGCGCCCGCCACGGGTTCCTCCGGCCAGGGCAGCTCGGCGGGGTGAAGCACGAACGGGTGTGACTGCGTGCCCCCCATGCCGCCGTGCGAGCCCACCAGCTCCTCGAACGCGGCCACCTCGCCGGTCTCGTCCCAGAAGGTGCTGTTGACCATCACGTCGGGGCAGTGCGGGAAGCCGTCGCTGCGGCGCAGGTGCCGGGCCGCCGTCGGGCCGAACGGGGCGAGCGGGTCGTCGCCCTCCACGCGCCCGGTGTCGAGGTGGTTCATGCCGTCCCTGCCGATCGCCAGCGTGCCGTCGCGCTCGGAGCGCACCATGACAAAGGCGATGCCCGGGTGGTCGCGCAGCGCCGGCAGCAGCCGCGGGTGCAGCTGCTCGACGCGCTCGAGCGTAACGCGGCCGGGCTCGCGCGGGAACGAGATCAGGCCCAGGTTGCCCGAGGCCATCACCGACAGCTCCGGCACGCCGTCGTCCGCGGACGCCTCCTGCTCGAGCCGCCGGGCGGCTCGCCGCGCGCCCCGAGCGGCCATCGTCTCGTCTCGCGACAGCTCCGTCAGGCCGGCGCCGAGGTAGGCCGCGGCGTCGTCCTCTCGCCCGGTCTCCGCGTGCACCTCGCAGGCGCTCTCGCTGGCGGAGCGGACGAGCTCCTCCAGCGTGATGCCGTAGCGCTGCAGGAAGGTCGCCCCCTGGGACTGGCCGTGATCCGAGAGCACCACCAGCCGGTAGGGGCGCGGGGCGTCGGCGACGGCGGCCTCCACGCGGGCGAGCTGGCGGTCGACCTTGCCCAGCACCGCCAGCGCGTCGGGCCGCTCGATGCCCGAGTGGTGGGCGACCTCGTCGTAGGCGAGGAAGGTCGTGTAGACGACCGGGCGGCCGGCGAGCATGTCCCCCACCACCGCCGCGACCTGGAGGTCGAGCTGGATCACGGTCGCGAAGGCGCGCAGTACCGCGTACTCGCGCGAGCGGTGGATGCGCGGCTGCACGTCCCGGCGGCGCTGCTGCGCCTGCGCGTGCCGCTCACGCGCGATCTCGGCGAGCACCGCCGTGAGCGTCTTGGCCACGGCGTACGGCCGCGCGAAATAGGCCGAGTAGTCGCGCCCGATCGGGCGGCGGCGGCTCAGCACGGTGCTCATCGTCAGCATCGAGTGCACGGCGTCCCCGGACAGGATGTTGGCGCGGCTCGCCCCGTCCCCGTGCAGCAGGCCGCGCCCGTCCGAGTGGCGCCGCTCGAGCTCCGTGGCGTCGCGCGGGTGGTTGGTCACGATCGGCGCGCCGCGGTCCTTCTCCCACCAGCGGAAGGCGGGCATGTCGTGGTTGTCGCCGTGCAGGAGGCCCGCCTGGCAGGCGCCGGTCTGCGAGGACCAGTCGGTCTCCCAGCCGGCGAGGCGATGCGAGCCCTCCCGCAGCCAGCGCGCCATCGCCGGCGCGCTGCCGTCCCGCAACGCGCGCCTCAGCACGTCGAGCGCGAGACCGTCGATCTCGAGGAAGATCACACCGGGCACGTCGGTCTCGACGCGGTCGCTGCGCCGGCGCGCCTGGCGGCGCACCACGTTGCGGTACCACGACTCGTCCTCGTCGATCGCGAGCAGGGCCGACAGCAGCGCGGTCAGCGCGGCCATGCCGAGCGTGACCACCACGCCGCTTCCGAAGCCGTCGACGCTCGCCCCGGGCACGACGTCGATCGCGAAGACGACCAGCAGGGCGTTCAGGGCGAGCGCGCCGAGCCCCAGCGTGAGCACGCTGAGCGGCAGAGCGAATCGCGCGAGCAGCGGCCAGACGAGCGCGTTGAGGACACCGACCAGGGCCGCAGTCGCCAGCGCCGCCCCCGCCCCGTCCAGCGTGAAGCCCGGCAGCAGCTCGGAGAGCAGCAGGAGCACCGCACCGTCCACCAGCAATACGACCGCCGCGCGCAGCACAATCGAGACCGGCATGCGCGAACTCTCCCGGATGGGTGGATGAGCCTTCGTCACCCGGCGCGGGTGATGCGGCGTCACCCGGCGCTCCGGGACGCTCGAAACCGGTGAACACCGCGCCCGTCTCGCGGGAAGACCAACCGAGCGTCCGCGCGATCCTGCGCGTGGTCGTGACCGTCGTCGCGTGCGCCCTCGCGCTGTACGTGCTGTACCTGGTCCGCGAGCCGCTCGGCTACATCCTCCTCGGCGCGTTCCTCGCCGTCGCCGCGTCCGGCCCGGTGAACCTGCTCAGCCGCAAGCTGCCGCGCGGCCTGGCGATCGCGCTGGTGTACCTCGGCATCGTCTTCATCCCGATCGCGATCGGGCTGATCCTCATTCCGCCGCTCGTCGAGCAGGGCGTGAAGCTGGCCAACAACCTCCCGGCCTACGTCCAGGACCTGAACGAGGCGTTCGACGAGAACCCGCAGCTGCGCGAGGCCAACGAGAAGTACGACATCACGCAGAAGCTCGAGAGCGTGGCGGAGAACCTGGTGTCCCGGCTCGGAGATGCCGCGGGCGCCCTCGTGGACATCGGCGCGGGGCTCGTATCGTCGATCTTCGCGCTGGTGACGATCCTCGTGATCAGCATGTTCATGATCGGCCGCGGCAAGGCCTGGCGCGACGCCCTGCTCCGGTATCGCCCGCCGCATCAGGCCGAGCGCATCCGCCTCGCCACCGACGCCATCGCCAACGCGGTCGGCTCGTACGTCGGCGGAGCGCTGGCCCAGGCCACGATCGCCGGGGCGGCGGCCTGGCTCATGCTCGTGATCCTGGGCGTGCCCTCGCCGCTGCCGCTGGCGCTCATCATCGCGATGCTCGACCTGATCCCGCTCGTCGGCGCCACGCTCGGCGCGGTGGTGGTCGGCGTGGTCACGC
>JBOGXT010000429.1:0-1627 GCA_050694635.1 Thermoleophilaceae bacterium | reverse complement strand
GCCTCGGGCCGCTGCACCGCGAGCGGCTGCTCGCGCGCGGCGCGCGCCCGGTCGCCGACCCGCAGGTCTTCCTCGACACCTCCTCCTACGGGGCGCGCGCCGCCGACGCGGTCATCCGCGAGCTCGGCGTCGACGCGCTCGTGTACGGCTCGGACCGGCCGGTTCTCGCCGCCGCCGAGCCGGCGTTGGGAGAGGCGGTGCACGTCGCGTTGCGGGTCAGCAACCCAGCCCGGCTGCTCTCGCTCGTGGAGGTGGCGACGTGACCGTGGCCCTGGGCGTCGACCACGACCTCGACCTGCCGGCGCTGCGCGGGCTCGTGGCCAGGATCGCAGCCGACCAGTCGGCGTGGCGTGGCCTGGTCAACCTCAACGCCGAGCACCGCCATTTCGCGCAGCTCTGGCGCGACGACCACGTTGACGTCTGGGTCATCTCCTGGATGAACGGCCAGGACACCGGGTTCCACGACCACGACCTCTCCAGCGGAGCGGTCGCGGTCGTCGAGGGCGAGCTCGTCGAGGAGCGCCTGGTCGTGGGCTCCTCGCCTCGCCGCCGGTGCTACCAGGCGGGCGAGACGTTCGAGTTCGACGCTTCGCTCGTCCACCGCATGCACCAGGCGAGCGGGGGCCCGGCGGTATCGATACACGCCTACTCGCCCCCGCTCTGGCGGATGGGCACCTACGTGATCGAGCCGGACGGAACTCTGCGGCGGACCTCGATCTCGTACGCGGAGGAGCTGCGGCCACCCGGGACCGCCGTGGCGTAGCTACCAGGCAATCTCGAGCAGCCTGCGGCGCACCGTCTCGACGACGGTTGCGGTCGAGGCGTCGGACTCGAGGGGCTCGAGCGTCGTGCGCACCGCGTCGTACACAGGGCGCGTGCCGCGGCCGAGCCCGGGCAGCCGGGGCTTGTCGTCCAAGGCCGAGATCGCCACCAGGACCTCGATCGCCAGGATCGTCTCGAGCACCAACAGGGCTCGGCGGGCGAGCATCACGGCCTGCGGCGCGAGGGTCGCGTGATCCTCGACGTCGAGATCCAGCGGCGGGCAGTCCAGCGTGACCGGCGAGGCGAGCTGCTTGAGCTCACTCAGCAGTGCCGCAGCCGAGTAGATGACGAACCCGGGCACCGACCAGCGGCCCGGCCGCTGGACGCCGAACTCGAAGCTGGCCTCTCCGTAGAGCGCGGTGACGAGCTTGTTCATGCGGCGCTCGGACAGCATTCCGAGGTGGGCGAGCGCCACGCGCAGCGACTCGAAGGCGAGCGCGAGCCCCATCGGATGGAAGTTGCCGGTGGACAGCAGGCGATCCCGGTCGATCGACACCAGCGGACTGTCGTCGATCGCGTTCAGCTCGAGCTCGACCGCCGCCCGCACGGCCGCCACCTGGTCGCGCATCGCCCCGTGCACCTGCGGCATGACGCGGAACGAGAGCGGGTCCTGAACCGAGCGTGGGGGCTCGCGGCCGGCCAGGTCGCCTCCGGACAGCAGCTCGCGCAGGTGGGCGGCCGCCGCGATCTGGCCGGGCAGCGGCTTGGCGCCGGCGGCCTCCTCGTCAAAGGGGCCGGGGTTGCCGGCGATCGCCTCGAGCGTCAGCGCTCCCGCCACGTCGGCCAGCACGGCGGTGCGTTCGGC
>JBOGXT010000428.1:0-2018 GCA_050694635.1 Thermoleophilaceae bacterium | reverse complement strand
TCTCGGGGCGGCGCAGCCGGGCGAGGGCCCTGATCGCGAGCGGGCGAGCGTGGCCGTGGTGGGCGGGCAGCCAGGCCAGGGCGGCGGCGAGGGGCAGCGCGTCCCCGCGCGCGAAGAGCACACGAATCGCTGCCACGCGTACCTCGTCCGACGGGTCGGACAGCGCGCCCCTCACGGCGAGCGCGCCGTGCTCCGGCCCGAGCGTGCCGAGGGCGAGGATCGCCTGCTGGCGCACCGCCGCGCCGCGATCGACCATGCCGCCCCCGGGGGCCGGCATCAGGTCCTGGTAGCCCGCGGCGGCCTCCAGCGCCGCCGCGTCCCCGCGACGCGCCAGCGCCTTCACATTCGGCTTGCCGTTGCGAAAGAGTGCCATTTCTCCTGTACGAGGAACGAATGGCGCCGCTTGGGCCTTCCGCCTAGGAGCGAATCAGGTCCAGCACCTCGTCCCGCCTCTGCTCCATGTGCTCCAGCGAGACGAGCGACTCCAGGTTGAGCCGCAGCAGCGGCTCGGTGTTGGATGGCCGCACGTTGAGGTGCCAGTCGTCGTAGTCGACCGAGATGCCGTCGAGGCGGCCTACCTCGGCGTCGTCGTAGCGGGAGACGAGCTCCTCCATCTTCGCCTCCTGGTCCTCGACCTCGGAGTTGATCTCGCCCGACAGGAAGTAGCGCGCGCGCAGCGGCTCGAGCAGCTCGCTGAGGCGCCTGCCCTCGACCGACAGCAGCTCGAGGATCAGCAGCGCCGGGATGGTGCCCGAGTCGGCGCAGTAGAAGTCGCGGAAGTAGTAGTGCCCGGACACCTCGCCGCCGAAGGCCGCGCCCGTCTCGCGCATGCGTGTCTTGAAGAAGGCGTGGCCCACGCGGTTGACCTCGGCGGTGCCGCCGTGCTCGGCCACCAGGTCGGCGACCGCGCGCGAGGCGCGGACGTCGTAGAGGACCGTGGCGCCGGGCTCCTTGCGCAGCAGCGCCTCGGCCAGGAGGGCTGTGAGGAAGTCGCCGGCCGCGAACTCGCCGGTGTCGTCGATGAAGAAGCAGCGGTCGGCGTCGCCGTCCCAGGCGATGCCCAGGTCGGCGCCCTGCTCGCGCACCTTGTCGATCACGAACTGGCGGTTCTCCGGCAGCAGCGGGTTGGGCTCGTGGTCGGGGAACTCGCCGTCCGGCTCCCAGTAGGTCGGGACCTGCTCGATCGGGAACGAGTCGAGCAGCGGCCCGACCATCGGGCCGGCCATGCCGTTGCCGCCGTCGAGCACCACCTTCATGGCGCCGATCCGGCCGGGGTCGATGTAGCCCAGGGCGGCGTGCCGGAAGTCGTCGCCGACGTCCGTCCGCTCGATCGCGCCGGGCTCGGAGGCGGGCTCGCCGGGCTCGCCGGCGGCCACGACCTCGCGCAGCTCGCCGATGCCCGAGTCGCCGGACAGGGCGATCGCCCCCCGCCTCACGAGCTTGGCCCCGGTGTACGCCTTCGGGTTGTGGGAGGCGGTGCACATCAGCCCGCCGTCGAGGTCGTGCGAGCCGACCGTCCAGTAGAGCATCTCGGTGCCGACCATCCCGACGTCGAGCACGTCGGCCCCCTCGTCGGCGATGCCGCGCGCGTAGCGCTCGGCCATGGCCGGCGCGGTCAGCCGCATGTCGCGGCCGACGCCCACGCGCAGCGCGTCCACCGGCACGTCCTGGAGATGGGACAGCACGCGCGCGAAGGCGCGCCCGATCCGGTAGGCGAGCCCCTCGTCCATCTGGTCCGGGTAGAGGCCGCGTACGTCGTAGGCTTTGAAGATCGACTCGTCGAGCACGCCGAGCGTTCTATCAGTCCGGGGGAATTCGTCCGAAAGCGACGGTGTACACGACCTCCGCGCCGGCACGCCACTCCTCGAGCAGCCGCGGGATCACCTCGGCCTAGGCGGATGCGCGGGCGGGCTCGGTCCCCTCGCTCAGCTCCTGGCGCATCTTCTTGAGAGCCCGGTGGAGGCGGCCCTCGACGGCTCGGGGCTGCACGTCGAGCAGGCGTGCGATCTCCTCCACGC
>JBOGXT010000427.1:0-1954 GCA_050694635.1 Thermoleophilaceae bacterium | reverse complement strand
CGGGAATCCGCCGTCTGCTGCGCTGCTCGCATCTGTACAGGACGTCCCTTTTGTCAGCCCAGACGCGGTCGAAGCCGGAGCCGCAGCGGACAACGTCTCGGCCGCCGCGGCGGACGTTGATGCGGTCGCGGCCGCGTCCCGCGCAGATCCAGTCGCGCTTGCGCGAGCCCCGGATGCTGTCGCTGCGGCGGGTGCCCATCATCGTGCAGTTCGGCAACGGCCGGAAGTGAGGCGGGCGGCAGGCGGAGAGCTGCACGCGGCGGCGGAACTTCATCGTGAGCAGGCGCAGCCGCTTGAGCCCGATGTTTCCGACCTCGTAGGGGTCGCGACAGAGGTTGTACAGCTCTTCCTCCCCGGTGGCGTACTGGACGTACTTCCACCCTGAGCTTCGGAATGCGCAGTATGCGGGTACGCGCATGTCGGGCCACATGTCGGACTCGACGAGGAACGAGGTGCGCCAGCCCCGCCGAGCGTCGAGGATGAGCGGGAGCAGATTGCGGCCCTCCGTGGGAACCGCGATGCCCGCGGCAGCGGCGATCGTCTCGGCCAGGTCGACGTTCAGGACCAGTTGGGGGGAGGTCCGGGCCGGGATGCCGAGTGCATCCCATCGGATGACGAGGGGAACGCGAATCGACTCCTCGTAAGGGGCCACCTTGTTCATGCGCCGATGCTCGCCCCAGCCGTAGCCGTTGTCGGAGGTGAAGATGATTAGGGTGTCCGCCAGCTCGCCGGTCTCCCGGAGCGCCGCGAGCATCGCGGCGATGGCTTCGTCCACGGCGAGCAGCGACTCGAGCTGGTCCTGCCGGAACTCGGCGATCCTGTCGAGTGGAATCCGGGGGCGGGAACGCACGTAATCCGGCTTGTCGCCGACCCACCGCTCGTTTAGGTTGGGCGGACGCCATGCGGGCAGGTCGGGGTAGGCGCCGGCGTGGCGCGGTGCCGGCGTCACCGAGCCGGGCACGTCGTAGTGCGGCGCCTTGGGGGCGAAATAGAGGAAGAACGGCTCCCCGGCCGTGTCATGGATGAAGTCGACCGCCCGCGAGGCGAGCACGTCCGTCGCGTAGTCGCCCGGCTCGGAGCCGAACTCCACGGCAGTTCCATCCTCTGATGCCCCCCAGCCGAAGTAGGCGTTCTCGTTCCTCGTGTGTGCGAACCAGCGATCCCAGCCGGGCGGCACGTAGGCTCCGTCGAGATAGCCGTTCAGATACTTGCCGGCCAGCATGGTCTCGTAGCCGACATCGTTCAGCCACACGGGCAGCGTCGAGCGGTCGTCGAAGACGTGGAAGCCGCCGTGTGGCCCTTTGATACCCCACACCCCGGTCGAGTGCGACCACCTCCCGGTGAGGAGCGACGCACGGGAGGGGCAGCAGACCGCGTTGACGACGAACGAGTTGGAGAAGGTGACGCCCTTCCCGACGAGCTCGCTCGTGACAGTCGGCATGTACTCGAGCGTGTCCCAGCGCTGGTCGTCCGTGTTGATCAGAAGGACGTTCGGCTGGGCGGCAGCAGCGGGCGCGAGCGCGAGGGCCGCGAGGGCGGTGACGGCGGCGAGTCTCATCCGGGCGAGGTACGCGATGATTACGCGTTCGAGGACGAAAGTCGAGTGGTCAGCCAACGAGGTTGGGTCGTGGCGTGAGCGCCTCGACAAGCTCCCGCGCCACGCTCGACCGCGTGATATCAGCTACAGCGGGCGTGTACGTCGCCCTGCGCGGCCTGGGGAAGGGGAACTGGTTTCGAGGCCCGGCGCTCGGCGGGCTCGAATGGAAGGGCATGGCTGTCTCGGCGGGTGGCCTGACGTTTCCGGAGCAGCGGCCGAGAGCCGGCCCTGAGCCGGGCGGAACCCGGCGCCGCGCCTCGAAGAGTTGCTACGCGGCCGACTCGGTTGCGGTCGCCGGCACGAGCCCTCCGGCACCCGCCTCGGCGGGCGCGCGCCTGCCCGGGATGAGCAGTGCGG
>JBOGXT010000426.1:0-4597 GCA_050694635.1 Thermoleophilaceae bacterium | reverse complement strand
GTGCCCGTTACACCACTTCTAGCGACGTGACCAGAATTGGTCTGTGCCCTGGTCGAGGCTCACCGCAGCGGATCGGCTTAGTGTGGGGCTAACCCGCCATATGCGGCGGGGGCGCAGGCTCTTTCAGCGCCAGCCCGTCAGCTAACCCCCGTAGGCCGACGACAGGCCTGGTCAGTTGAAGGATCGTGTTCGGCCCACATCGTGGCCACGCTCGCAGGCACCGTCGCGCTGACCGCAGCGGTCGCGACGGCTGGAGCGTTCGCGTCCGATGGAAGCGGCGGAGTTGGGACCGGCGGAACGACGACCGGCTCGCAGCCAGGCGAAGGGTAGTTCCGGTGCGCGCGGCAAGCACACCTATGGCGACGGACTCGGCGCCGGCCGCGGACACCAAGGCCACCTCCTAGCCAAATGCGGAGAGCCGGTGATCGCAGCCCGGCCCGCCTGCCATCTTCATTTCGAGGTGTGGTCGGGAGCGGGCTATTACGAGGGCGGAAGCCCGATTAATCCGATGCCCTACCTCCGGGCTTGGACCGCGATCATTAGCTCGGTCGGCTGCCGCCGCCACGCCTTCACCGCCTGATTACACCGGCGCAGACCCGGACGCTGAGACTGCCGAGTGGTGACCGGGTCAGACGGGACCGCCCGGGCGGGGCTCCCTACAACCAGGAGGCATTCATGCTCTTTCGAGGCAAGCACCGGCGGCTGCTATTCGCGGCTCCAGTGGCCGCGGCCGCCGTCATCGGTGGCGCGGCGTTGGCGACCGTCGGCGATGGCGGCAGCTCGGATTCCCAGGACCTCAAGCGGGCGATCGACGGGGGCAAGGCCCGCAACGTGATCCTGCTGATCGGCGACGGCACAGCGCAGTCGGAGATCACGATCGCGCGCAATTACGAGAAGGGCGCGGATGGGACCTTCCGCGGGCTCGACCGGCTCACCTTCACCGGCGACAAGACGACCTACTCCGTCCAGGAGACGAACCCCGACCTGCCCGACTACGACCCGGAGTCCGCTTCGACCGCGACGGCGTGGTCGACGGGACTGAAGACAGCGGACGGCGGATCTCGACCCTGCCTGGCGACATGACGCCCGGGGATGACCCCAAGACGATCATCGAGCTCGCCGAGGACGCGGCGAACCGGCAACGTGACCACGGCTCGCCTCACCGACGCGACCCCGGCGGCGCCGATGGCCCACATCAACAGCCGCGGCTGTGAGGGACCGGAGAACATGGGCTTCTGCCCGGCGTTCCGCAAGTCGGCCGGCGGCCCCGGCTCGATCTCCGAGCAGTCGATCGAGCAGGGAATCGAGGTTCTGCTCGGCGGCGGTGCCGACAAGTACGACGTCGCGACCGAGGCCGGGCCGACGGTCACCGAGCTCGCCGAGGACGAGGGCTATGAGGTCGTCCGCACCGAGTCACAGATGGATCAGCTCGACGAGGGCCCGGTGCTGGGCCTGTTTCAGACCGGTCACATGGAGCCGGAGTGGAGCGGCCTGCCGGCCACCAACCCGCCGAGCGGAACGCCCGACGGCCAGGTCTGCAACGAGAACAACCCGACTCGGCTGGCGAGCGAGCCCGACGTCGACGAGATGACCGAGGCGGCGATCGAGCTGCTTGATCGCAGGAAGGGCAAGGGCTTCTTCCTCCAGGTCGAGTCGGCGCTGATCGACAAGCGCAACCACGCGGCACAGCCGTGCGAGCAGATCGGCGACACAGTCTCGTTCGATCGCGCGGTCAACGAGGCGCTCAACTTCGCCCGCCAGAACCGCAACACGCTGGTGATCGCGACCGGCGATCACGCGCACACCTCGCAGATCGTTGAGGCAAGCTCGACGCCGCCCGGCTGCTCGAGCCTGCTGAAGACCAAGGAGGGAGTGCCGATGATGGTCACCTACGGCACCGCGGCGCCGTGTCCGACCCCCGACGGCGGAGCGGGCGGCTCCCAGGAGCACACCGGATCGCAGATCCGGATCGCGGCCGAGGGACCTCAGGCGGCCTCGTTCGTCGGCCTCGGCGACGACACCGAGACGTTCGACGTGATCACGAGGGCGCTCGGTCTCGAGTAGTTCGAGCGCAACTTCACCAGGCGAGCGGCGGCCGTCGAGGCCAGGCCGCCGCTCGCATCGCGGGCGACCTCAGGGCGGGCACGGTCAGAGAGGTGATGCCAAGCTAGGCCCCTGACCGAGGCCGACCACACCTTCTTGTTCGCGGACCTCTCGGGCTTCACCGCCCTGACCGAGGTCCACGGCGATGAGGACGCCGACATCGTCGCCGGCTTCTTCGAGGCGACACGCGCGCTGCTGCGAGGGCACGGAGGAGAGGAGGTAAAGACGCTCGGTGACGCGATGATGATCCGTTGCGATGCGATGCCCGACGCGATCGGCTTGGCGCTGCGGATCGTCCAGGAGGTCGGATCCCGGCATGGCTTCCCCAGCGTCAGGGTCGGATTGCATGCCGGTCCTGCGGTCCAACGAGGCCACGACTGGTTCGGCGCGACCGTCAACCTCGCTGCGCGGATCTCCGCAGCGGCGGCAGGAGGAGAGGTCCTGCTCAGCGAAGCGGCCGCCGCGTCAACACGGTGTCAACAGCCGGTCCGCAAACGGCAGGACGGCGCCAACGCCAGCGCCGGCGGAAGTGGCGCCCTAGCAGGAGAATGTCCAACATCCGCAAACGGCCGCAACCCCGGACCTCGCTTGCCATGCAGAAGGTCGCGGGTTCGAATCCCATCAGCCGCTCTTTTCAGCGCCTGCGTCAGATCGCAACAGGCGTGATCCGACGCGGTTACGCGCTCGGACGCGCGGCAACTGGTAGCTCAGCTGGTTGCACGCCGCGCCCCATGACCCTCGTGCTACCGATGCCGGAGCCGTCGTCGGGGTTCTGTACAGATTGCAGCCATGGACGTGATCCATGAACTCTTGGCCACCCGAATCGCTGCTGAGAAGCTCGGCGGGCGAGCGATCTTGATCGACGAGGCCCAGCAGCTGATCGACAACCGTTACGTGATCGTGCGAAACACCGGCCAGAGGGAGGAGCGGGAGCTCGCTCGGCGGTTGATGATCAGCCGCACGGACGGAGGCCGCGCAGTGACTCTGGTCGTGGAACGGACGTCGGACCCGACGGCGTGGGTGATCGTCACAGGCTGGAGCGCGACGGATCGTGAGCGTAAGATTCTCGATAGCTGAGATGCCCGAAGACCCCTGGACAGCCCCCGATCCCCAGCCCGGCGACTTCGACGATGATCTCGCCGCGATCGATCCACGCGACGTGCAGGTCGTCGAGGCGGGGTCGGCCGGCCGGGTGACCCTTGTCGTCAGCGTCGAGGGCGAGGACGCCAAGCGCCTTGAGCGAATCGCAGCCGAGCGGGGCCAGGGCGTGGACGAGGTCGTCGCCGACCTGGTCCGAAACGCCTGACGAGGGCCACCCACCTGCTCACAAGTAGATCGACGGGAGCGCTTCTGGCTACCAGTTCCGCGCGGCGCCACTTCTCGGAATCCTGGTAGCCGGACTGGTAGGGCCTTTGACGCTCCGGCCATTTTCGATACGTTCGGTCGAGTTGACCCCGCTGAGCATCCTCAGAACCTGATGGAGCAGTCCGCAGCCCGCTCGAAAGCGCAACGTCGCGCGGACTTCGCCCTTGTCGGGACGTACTACGAGGCCGCCCTCGCCGAGCTCTTGGAGCGGGTGCGCGAGGGCTTCTCGCGCTACGACGTGCGTGAGCTCGATGCGTTCGAGCTCGACGACCTGATCCATCGCTACAAGCGGGCTACCCGCGAGCTCTGGAAGTTCTGCGGCAACGTCACCGGCTCGGGTGCGCATTTCGTCGCCCGAACGTTGGAGGAGCTGCAGGCGCGCGGCGAGACAATCGACTGGTGGGAGCGAGGGAACCCGCCGCGGGACCGCAGGTGAGCGAGGAGGCGATCGAGCGCGCGACGGCGCCCGCCCGGTGGTAGCTCGACATGGGAGTCGACGGCATCCCGCTGACGCAGACGCACGCGCTCGCACGGGCGGTCGTGCGTGAGGGGGCGGAGCGGTGGCCGCAGTGGTGGGATGCGGAGCTGTTCGGCCCGCCACACCGAGAGGCCGACGTCCGCGTCCTCGAGGAACTGCGCGAAGGGCTGCGGCGACTCGGCCTGGTTCGTCGCCGAGGACGCCGGCTGCTGACCACCGAGCGCGGGCGGGAGCTCGCCCTGGATCCCGGCGAGCTGTTGCGAGTTCTCGCCGGGGACCTCGGCGGGGGGCACGAGTTCACCAGGGTGGTGGCTGAAGCGATCGTCGACGCGCTCTCCTCTGGCGACCGGAGCCAAGACGAGCTCGCCTCGGCCGCCGTGGTGGCCGCCCGTCGCGGTCGGTGGGCGGATGCGGACGGCCGACCGCCGAGCGAGAGGGATCTCTCGTGGGACGTCGGCGAGGTGCTGCGTCGCGGCGAGGCCTACGGCCTGATCGAACGGCGCCCGGATCCGGAGGGGCCGCGCTGGCGCAGTCACCTTGGCCTCACCGACGCCGGCGGCCGGATGCTCGCGGTCAGGCGGCGCGGGCCGATCGAAGGCACCGCGCTGATCTTCGATGCTGAGCTGATCGACGCTGCCGGTGTGCGCGCAC